>NZ_JAGQDN010000017.1:0-133544 GCF_021270385.1 Brevibacillus sp. AF8
TCGCTTTAAAATTAAGTGAAATAAAAATGGCTGTCGACTTTCTCGACAGCCTGAAACAACCGAGCTCACATTCGGTTGTTTTTTTCTATTTCTATTCAACAAATGATTCGCTGACGAATAGCGTCTGCCACGCCTTGTGCGCGATTTTGCACACCGAGCTTTTTTAAGGCGGACTTGATGTAATCCTGCACGGTAAATTCACTAATTCCCATCCAGTTCGCCATCTCTTTAACGCTTTCGCCCCATGACATCCGCTGCATGACTTCGACTTCTCGGCGTGAGAGCTTGACGGTTTTAGGGCGAAGGGAGTCGGTTGTCAATACTTTGCCCAGCATTGAACAGTATGCGCTCAAAGATTGTAGCAACTGATGATTGATGCCAGAACAGCCATCCTGATGCCAGGAAATACCAGCATATCCGAGTACGTTAGGCCCATAGCTAATAGGGAGAATGAGCGCATAAGGGGCACCGTACACTAAATGGGGCGGGAACTGACGAATCGCCTCAGAATCTAGCAGGATAGCTCTCTGTTCACGGATCGCCTGCTGGATAAGGGGCATATTGCGCATGTCCACCCGTATATTTCGAATGGAGCATAACTCTTGGTCAAGGATCGACCATAGTCCCTCACCCATTTGACTGAGCGTCGAGTAATTGCACAGAATGGCTCCCATGAAAGGAAAGAGCTCCACGAAGCCGCGTACAGCAAGCACCAGTTTCTCCTCGTAATATGCCGTTTCTTCGATCCGATTGATGTACATGTTCAGCTCTGGACTGACCATGGAGTGATTGCCACCTCCATTTGAGTGATGGACACCCCCTGATTTTTGGGGATATGAACGACCGTTCAGCCTGACCTATAATCAACCTACAGCGCCTTCATTTTATCAAACCGCCGATCGGAACGTAAAGGATGGGAATGGTATAAATTGACATTTTTATGACTTCTTTCATTCGTTCGAAATAGAAGGTGCATGAGAAAAAAGAAAGGTTGGATGGGGATGAGGAATGGTTTTGTTTCGACCAGCCAAAAAGGATTGAATCAGGAGCTACTGCCGTACCAGTTGTATCAAAAAGCGAAGAGATACGGCATTTGGAACCCGCAGGACATTGATTTTACGCAAGACCGCGAAGATTACGCGAAGATGAATCCGGAGCAGAAGGAAGAAACCTTGGGAAGGATTGCTGGTTTTCTGGGGGGGGAAGAGGCAGTCACCCTCGATCTTTTGCCTTTGATCATGGTCATTGCCGAGGAAGGGCGCTTGGAGGAAGAAATGTATTTGACGACCTTCCTCTTTGAAGAGGCCAAGCATACGGAGTTTTTCCGGTTGGTTCTCGACAACATCGGCGAGTCAGGAGACTTGCATCATTTTCACGATGATGTGTACAAGCGAATTTTCCATGAGATCTTGCCAAATGCACTCAATCGTCTATTGACGGATAAATCCCCCGAAGCCATCGCAGAAGCATCTACTGTCTACAACATGTTTGTGGAAGGCGTGCTCGCAGAGACAGGCTACTATGCGTTTTATGAAGCACTCAGTAAAACGGGGCTCATGCCTGGTTTAATGCAAGGAATTGGCTATTTGAAGACAGACGAATCGCGGCACATCAGCTACGGAACATTCTTGTTGCAGCGGTTAATCTGTGAGCATCCCCATATTTATGATGTCATTGCCAAAAAGATGGATGAGCTGGCTCCGATGGCAAGTCATCTGTACGACTGGATGGATGACCCACAAGGGGTGAGTGCATTCGGAGTGAAGGTCGCTGATTTGCAGCAGTTTGCGAAAAAGCAATTGAGTGTGCGTATGGAGGTACTTGCCCGAGCAAAAGGGCAGACGATTGAAGAACTGTATAAGCATACAAGAACAACGATCGATGTGTAAGAAAAACGATCGAACGTATTCGAGTCGTTGCTTACAGAACTGGGCTATGGTCCTAAAGCGGAATCCGCCCAAGGTCTGAGAAGAAAACAACCTCCCGTCTGTGTTAGACAGCCTGGCTGATCCCTTACAATAAAGCCATAAGAGGAAAACATTGGATAGGGAGAGAAATCAAAATGAGAAAACAAAAGTGGATGATGATGGGAATTACAGCAGTTGTTTGTTCGGCGATGGTCGTGCCAGGGGCGTTTGCCAAAGAGAAAGATGACGCACATTCCGTGACGAATTCTTTCTTCGCCCCTGCTCCGTACACGACGGCTCCAGTAGTTCAGAAAACAGATGACGTGACCGGCACGCAAAAAACAGGAAGTGCATTCATTTTCGCTCCAAATGTAAACGAAAAAGAAGAAAACTAACGGGATTCAAGCATCCGTACAGGATGCTTTTTTCTTTTGCAAAAAACGATTCCGTCTCAAGTCTGAAAAAAAAAACAATCTTTCGTCCGTGTCGAGCAGACTCCCCATTGCCATACAATAAAAAGCGTTACAGGAAAACATTGGATAGGGAGAGAGACATAGATGAGAAAACCAAAATGGATGATGATGGGTGTAACAGCAGTTGTTTGTTCAGCATTGCTCGTGCCAGGAGCGTTTGCAAAAGAAAAGGATGATTCTTACACCGTAACTCCTTCTCTGATAACCCCAGGTTCATACGCCGTACCAACGGTTCAAAAAATGGAGGCAAAAAACACGCAACAAATCGGTGCCTCTTTTACTTTCGCTCCCACGGTAAACGAAAAAGAGGAAAAATAAAGCAGCAGAAAGCTGTCAGACCCTGTCTGGCGGCTTTTTTTCTGTGAAAAGCGTCTCAACCAAACGGTCATGATGTTTGGTTTGGGCGAGTTGGATATAGGTGGACGATGCGCCACTTCCAGTCACTAGGCATATGATGGTGGGTGAATCCTAGCAAGAGAGGAGCTTCGCTGATGAACAATCGCCAGAAAATGGCGGATGAGGAATTACAGGAATGGGCAAGCCGACTGGAAGTTCAAGCACCGCAGGATGTGCTAGTGAACGCCGTGGAAAACTATGCAGCCGGTCTGATCCTAGCTGCCAGCTTTGGTGCTGAAGATGTCGTTTTAATCGACATGCTGCACAAATTGGCCCCCACGATTCCTGTATTTTACCTCGATACCAACATTCATTTTGCTGAAACGTATGATACGCGTGACACACTGCAAGCCAGATACGGCACAACATTTATTCAAGTACAGCCGCAGTTGTCGTTAGCCGAGCAGGCAGAAAAACACGGAGAAAAACTGTGGGAAAGAGAACCGAATCTTTGTTGCGAGATTCGGAAGGTGGAGCCGTTAAAGCGCGTCCTGTCCAACTATCAGGCGTGGATTACAGGCATTCGCCGCGAGCAATCACCTACCCGAGCGAATACCAAAAAAGTGGAGTGGGATGAAAAATTTAACCTGGTTAAATTCAATCCGCTAGCAGATTGGACGGAGGCCCAGGTGTGGGAATATATCCATGCAAATGATGTCCCTTACAATCCATTGCACGACCGAAACTATCCAAGCATTGGCTGCCGAGTATGCACGCGCGCTGTCCTGCCTGGCCAAGATTCTCGGTCGGGACGGTGGGCTGGCTTTGAAAAGACCGAATGTGGTCTGCACAAATGAACAGCGCAGGAGGGAAAGATGTGAAGCAAACGATCTTGCGGCACGGGATCAAAAAAGCCGTTATCGTGGACAAATGGACCCTGTCGGACATCGAATGTCTTGCCATCGGAGCATTTTCACCGTTGACTGGATTCATGGAAGAGGCGGATTACCACACTGTCGTGGAAACGATGCGTCTGACCAATGGAGCGGTTTGGCCGTTGCCGGTGACATTGGCTGTCGATGCAGATGAGCACGACGATCTTGTGCCTGGCGACAGTATTCTGTTACGTGGGGAAGATGGAGTGGATTATGCGATTTTGCGGGTGAAAAGCTGCTTTGTGCCAGATAAAATGCGGGAGGCAGAACTCGTTTTTCGCACGGTAGATCTCGCTCACCCCGGTGTGAAAAAGCTGTTTGAAAAGCCAAATCTATACGTGGGTGGGCCTGTAGAAATCCTGCAAAAGCCACAGCCTGAGCGCTTCTCTGATTTTTATTTGACCCCGGCAGAAACCAGAAAAAGATTTCGAGAAAATGGCTGGAAGACGGTGGTTGGTTTTCAAACGCGCAATCCTGTTCACCGGGCACATGAATATATTCAAAAGGCAGCATTGGAGATTGTCGATGGCCTTTTTCTCAACCCATTGATGGGGGAAACGAAATCAGACGATGTTCCTGCACAAGTGCGAATGAAAAGCTATCTCGCCCTTTTGGAAAATTACTATCCACACAACCGTGTATTGCTAGGTGCTTTTCCGGCTGCTATGCGATATGCGGGTCCGCGTGAGGCGGTCTTCCACGCCTTGGTGCGAAAAAATTATGGTTGTACGCATTTTATCGTCGGCCGAGATCACGCAGGGGTAGGCGATTATTACGGCACGTATGATGCGCAGCACATCTTTTCCGAGTTTGCGCCAGGCGAGCTCGGTATCCAACTGCTCTTTTTTGAACACAGCTTTTACTGCAAGGCATGCCAAGGGATGGGGACAACCAAGACGTGCCCGCATGACAGAGACTCGCATATGACCTTATCGGGAACAAAAGTGAGGGAAATGTTGAGAAACGGGATCACGCCACCTCCGGAATTTACACGTCCGGAAGTCGCAACGATTTTGATAGAAGGATTGAAATCCCCGCAATAAAGTGGAACCCAAAAAACAGGAGAGGGACGGCAATGCTGTCCTTTTTCCGTTGTGAAATAACTGGACAAGTTTTCTAGTTTCTGGTGAAAAAATGTATCCGCTTTCAAGCAAAAACCGCGCTGTAAAGCCATTTCCAACTGAGCATTCGTTCGGACGAAAGTCCAGTAAAATCTTTTTGTTTTCGTTGACACCCCCTAGGTGCCTAGCTATAATCAGACGTAACACTTTATTCTGACAACAACAATATTGAAAATATTGTTTAAATAGCAGGCTATGACGAGGATGGTGCACGTTTCCCCTTTTACAGAGAGCCCTGATGCTGAGAAATGGGTATTGGGTACGTCGCATTGCTCACCTCCGAGCCGTTTAGCTGAAACTTGTTTTACAAGTAGTAGGCCAAACCGCTTAACACCCGTTAACGTGTTACAGTCCACATTTGCTGTGACTGGCTGAGATCGGCTGACCGTGAGGCGCCGATAAAGTTGGGTGGTACCGCGAACCCTTTCGCCCCAAAAGACATGGAAATAAAACCGTGTCGGGGCGAAAGGGTTTTTCTATGTGTCTATAGTTATTTTCAATACCTGTTGGAATTGGGAGGAGGAGAGATCAATGAGTGTTGAAATGGCCGAATTGCAGAAAAAGAACGGCATTCCACCGATTCAGTTCGGGGAAGAAGTGACAGGAGCAGAAACACTGCTGCGCTGTCTGATCCTGGAGGAAGTCGAATACATTTTCGGCTATCCGGGTGGTGCGGTGCTCCCTATTTATGACTCCCTGTACGGGAGCTACTTCAAGCACATTTTGACCCGCCACGAGCAAGGTGCTATCCACGCTGCTGACGGATATGCCCGAGCGACTGGCAAACCGGGCGTATGTATCGCCACTTCTGGTCCAGGAGCAACGAACCTCGTAACGGGGATTGCAACCGCTCAGATGGACTCGGTTCCGCTGGTCTGCATCACGGGTAACGTGGCACAGTCTCTGATTGGTACCGACGCGTTCCAAGAGGCGAACATTACAGGAATTACTATCCCGATTACAAAGCACAGCTACTTTGTCCGCGACATTCGCGATCTCCCGCGGATAGTGAAGGAAGCTTTTCACATCGCGACAACCGGTCGTCCGGGCCCCGTATTGATCGACATTCCAAAAGACGTCGCCAATGCGAAGGCACCATTTACCTACCCGGATAAAGTGGAGATTCGCGGCTACCGAGCATCACTCGTACCGAGTGACGAAGAAGTACAAGAGTTTGTCAAAGCCGTTGGCGAAGCGAAGCGTCCAGTCATTTTGGCGGGCGGGGGAATCATTGCAGCTCAAGCAGAGAAAGAATTGCGCGACTTTGCTGAAAAAACACGCATTCCGGTGATCAACACCTTCATGGGATTGGGCGGTTTCCCTGGAACACACGAGCTGTCGCTGGCAATGCCAGGGATGCACGGAAATTACACAGCCAACCAAGCGCTCTTGAATGCGGATTGTGTCATTGGTCTGGGAGCACGCTTTGATGACCGGATCACGATGGGACGCACGAAGGAGTTCGCACCAAAAGCCCGTATCGTACACGTCGACATCGATCCAGCAGAGCTGGGGAAAAACGTAGACACAGCCGTCACAGTAGCGGGCGACGTGAAGAGCACGCTGGCAAAAGCAATTCCACTCGCAAAAGCTTGTGATTCGGAAGCGTGGATCAGCCAGTTAAAAGAGTGGAAAGAACAATATCCGTACAAGTACAAAAAAGATGGCGACGTATTGAAGCCACAAGCAGTCATTGAACTCTTGTACAACTCCACAGATGGGGAAGCGATTGTCACAACAGACGTTGGACAACACCAGATGTGGACAGCTCAATACTATAAGTTCAAGCACCCGCGCTCCTTTATCTCTTCCGGTGGTCTCGGCACGATGGGCTTTGGCTTCCCGGCAGCAATTGGCGCACAGATCGCTCACCCGGATCGCACGGTAATCTCCGTCGTAGGGGATGGTGGATTCCAGATGACCAACCAGGAGCTGGCAATCGTCTCCCAGTACAACATTCCGGTTAAAGTAGCGATTGTGAACAACCAGTGCTTGGGTATGGTACGTCAATGGCAGGAGCTCTTCTACGATAATCGCTACAGCCAAATCGATCTGACATGCAGCCCGGATTTTGTCAAACTGGCGGAAGCATATGGCGTAAAAGGCTTGCGAGCAAGCACGCCAGAGGAAGCAGAAGCAGTTTGGGCAGAGGCGCTTGCGCATGATGGACCAGTCGTGGTGGACTTCCGAGTTGCGCAGGAAGAAAACGTATATCCGATGGTTGCATCAGGCAACACACTAGATCAGATGGAATTGGGGGACGATTAGGATGCAGCAACATACCATTTCCGTACTCGTCAACGACCAACCAGGCGTTTTGACCAGAGTGGCGACACTGTTCGGCCAACGCGGCTTCAACATCGACAGCATTACGGTGGGGGGCACGGAAGAACAGGGGCTTTCCCGGATGATCATTACAACCGGGGGAGATGACCGCCAAATCAATCAGCTCATGAAGCAATTGCACAAGCTGATCGATGTCATCTCGGTGACGAATCTCAGTGAGAACCCTTTTGTATCACGGGAACTGGCGCTGATTAAGGTGACGGCATCGCCCAGCCAGTTGGCAGAGTTAAATGGAATTGTCGAGCCGTTCCGTGCCGCGATCGTCGATGTGGGCCCCAGCTCACTGATCGTGCAAGTAACGGGTGACACCGAAAAGATTGATGCGCTGCTCGTACTATTACAAAGCTACGGCGTTATTGAACTGACAAGAACAGGTTCAGTAGCGATGGCGCGCAGTATTGTTCCAGCAACAGCCGCAGCAACGGTTTAAATTGCCAAATTTCAGAATAAAAACTCAAACTAAACTTTTTTAGGGAGGCTACACAAATGGTAAAAATGTATTATGAAGCGGACGTAAAACAAGAGGTACTGCGTGGGAAAACAATCGCAATCATCGGTTACGGTAGCCAAGGTCATGCACAAGCACAAAACCTGCGCGACAGCGGTTATAAAGTAGTGGTGGGTCTTCGTCCAGGGAAGTCTTGGGATGTGGCAGCGAAAGACGGTTTTGAAGTTTTGACTGTAGCAGAAGCAACCAAACGCGCTGACGTGGTTCAAATCCTGATGCCAGATGAGCGCCAAGCACAAGTATATCGCGACGAGATCGCTCCAAACCTGAAATCCGGCGCTGCACTGTGCTTCTCTCACGGATTCAACATCCACTACGCGCAAATCGTGCCACCAGCTGATGTAGACGTAATCATGGCAGCTCCAAAAAGCCCGGGCCACCTGGTTCGTCGCGTATACCAAGAAGGCTTCGGTGTACCTGGTTTGATCGCCGTGTACCAAGATGCAACTGGCAACGCGAAAGATCTCGCACTCGCCTACTCCAGCGGTATCGGTTGCACAAAAGCTGGCGTAATCGAAACCTCTTTCCGTGAAGAGACAGAAACAGACCTGTTCGGTGAGCAAGCAGTATTGTGCGGTGGCGCAAGCGAGCTGGTAAAAGCAGGCTTCGATACATTGGTGGAAGCAGGTTATGCTCCTGAGATTGCCTACTTCGAGTGCTTGCATGAACTGAAGCTGATCGTTGATCTGATGTACGAGGGTGGCTTGGCTCGTATGCGCTACTCCATCAGTGACACTGCTGAGTACGGTGACTACAGCACAGGTCGTCGCATCATCACAGACGAAACGCGCAAAGAAATGAAAAAAGTACTGGCTGAAATCCAAGACGGTACATTCGCTCGCAATTGGATCTTGGAAAACCAAGCAAACCGTCCTGGCTTCACTTCCCGTCGCCGTCTGGAGTCCGAGCATGGCATCGAGGTAGTAGGGGAGCAACTGCGCAGCATGATGTCTTGGATCAACAAAGATACGAAAAAAGAAGAAGTGAAAATCGGTCAATAAATAGGTGTGTAAAAAACGCATATATAATGTAGGGAAAAATGTGGAGGTGAAAAGTTCATGCGGACCATTGAGATTTTTGATACGACACTGCGCGATGGGGAGCAGTCTCCGGGCGTCAATATTAGCACGAACGAAAAGGTGGAGATCGCCCTTCAACTCGAGAAGCTGGGCGTAAACAAAATTGAGGCGGGCTTCGCTGCTGCCTCCCCAGGTGACCAAAAGTCTGTGGCCGAAGTTGCAAAACGGGTGAAGAATGCAACCGTCGTCAGTCTGGCTCGTGCCGTAAAAGACGACATGGATAAGGCATACGAAGCGCTTCGCAACGCACAAAACGCTTCCCTCCACGTCTTTCTCGCAACATCTCCGATTCACCGTCAGTTCAAGCTGAACATGAGCAAGGAAGAAGTCCTTGCTCGGGCGGTGGAAGCGGTCACCTATGCGAAAAAATATTTTTCGGAAGTTCAGTTTTCCGCAGAGGATGCGGCGCGTACCGAGATTGACTTTTTGGCAGAGGTTGTAGAGGCAGTCATCAAGGCAGGGGCTACTACGGTAAATATTCCAGACACGGTTGGCTACATGACGCCGTATCAATACGGAAACATTTTCCGCGAGCTGAAAAAACGTGTGCCTTCTACTGATCTGATTCGCCTGAGCTGTCATTGCCACGATGACCTCGGGATGGCAGTCGCCAACAGTCTCGCTGCTGTCGAGGGTGGAGCTACGCAAGTGGAGGGCACCATCAATGGAATCGGAGAGCGCGCTGGAAATGCTGCTCTGGAAGAAGTGGCGCTTGCGTTGGAGACGCGCAAGGATTACTACCAGGCAACGACCAAGCTGAATTTGAAGGAAATCGCACGGACCAGCCAGCTGGTAAGCCGTTTGACGGGGATGATCGTGCCAGGAAATAAAGCAGTCGTGGGTGCAAATGCTTTTGCGCACGAATCCGGTATTCACCAGGATGGTGTGTTAAAAGAGGTCACTACGTACGAAATTATCCGTCCGGAATCGGTCGGCTTCAAGTCAAACAAACTGGTTCTCGGCAAGCATTCTGGCCGCCATGCCTTCAAAGAAAAGCTGGTTGATCTGGGTTATCACTTGGAGCAAGAAGAGGTAAACGCAGCGTTTGCAGCATTCAAAGTATTGTGCGACAAGAAGAAAGAAATCACGGATGACGACATCCTCGCATTAGTCGACTCCAAGATGGTTCGCGGACCTGAAGCGTTCCAGCTGGAATCCGTGCAGCTCGCATACGGCAACATTTCCGTTCCGACAGCGAGTGTCCGGCTGGTTCGTGCCGACGGATCGGTATGCGAAGAAGCTGCATGTGGAAATGGATCGGTTGATTCTATCTACAAAGCGATTGACCGCGCTACCGGAGAAGAAGTCACCCTTGTCGATTACAAGATCCTTTCTGTTACCCACGGGCAAGATGCGTTGGGTGAAGTGTTCGTACGACTTCAACAGGACGATCTGATCGTAACAGGACGCGGTGTGAGTACGGATGTGCTGGAAGCAAGCGCCATTGCCTATATACGGGCAGTCAACAAGATCATGGAGCGCCGAGGCGAGCCTACGCCTGTCAGTGCAACGATATAAAGATAGGGTCAAATGTGGATAGGATCATAGGAACCAGCAGCGTTCGGAAACCATTACGTATAGAAAAGCGGGATAAACGATGAAGAAAAATTATCGCATCGCCGTTCTTCCTGGAGACGGTATTGGACCAGAAATCATGCAGGAAGCGGTCAAAGTCCTTACACTCGTAGGGGAACTTGAAGGTGTCACTTTTACATGTGAAGAAGGCCGGATCGGTGGTATCGCAATCGATACAGATGGAACACCGTTGCCAGAAGAAACGGTAACGCTGGCAAAGCAAGCGGATGCTGTGCTCTTGGGAGCCGTTGGCGGACCGAAGTGGGACCAGAATCCTGGGCATCTTCGTCCGGAAACAGGGCTGCTGGGCATTCGCAAAGCACTCGGTTTGTTTGCAAATATTCGCCCAGCTACCATGCACAGCTCTCTGGTGGAAGCGTCCACCCTCAAGCCAGAAGTTGTTTCTGGCGTTGACTTGATCGTTGTACGTGAACTGACCGGTGGGATTTATTTCGGTGAGAAAAAACGTTATGACGGTCCGAACGGAGAAGTCGCAGAAGATCAGTGCATCTATCATGAAGCGGAAGTCGAGCGAATCATTCGAGTAGGCTTCGACATTGCGCGCAAACGCCAAAAGCGTCTCGTATCTGTAGATAAGGCAAACGTCCTCGAAAGCTCCCGCCTCTGGCGCAAGGTAGCCGAGCGAGTAGCGGCTGACTATCCAGATGTAGAGCTGTCTCACCAGTTGGTAGACTCTTGCGCGATGCAGCTCGTGCGTGATCCAAAACAGTTTGACGTCATCGTGACGGAAAACATGTTTGGCGACATCTTGAGCGATCAGGCAGCGATGCTGACTGGTTCGATTGGGATGCTGTCCTCGGCGAGTCTGGCAGCAGGCAGCTTTGGCTTGTATGAACCGGTTCATGGCTCTGCCCCTGACATTGCTGGAAAAGGCATTGCCAATCCGCTGGCAACCATTCTGTCCGTAGCGATGATGCTTCGTCTTTCTCTCGGAATGGATGAAGCGGCAGCAGCTGTGGAAAACGCAGTTTGGTCCGTGCTGGAAGCAGGGAATCGCACTGGCGATATCGCGGCAGACAGAAGCAAAGCGATTGGTACAATCGAGATGGGCCAACTGGTACGCGACGAGCTGTCCAAACAGTGGCAAAAACAATAAATCATACACAAAACGAAACCCTGCCAAAATCCTTTCGGTGCTTTGGCAGGGTTTTCTCCATTTTTATACGGCTTATCCGATGGTGATCCTCCCTTTTGGATAGCGGAAGTACTCCTTCTGTTTGCGTTGTGCGAGGGCAAAGGCAATCGTGAGGGGGCCGAGCCGACCAGCAAACATCGTTAATATGATTAGCGTTTTCCCGATCGGAGTCAGATGAGGGGTCAGTCCCATAGAGAGTCCGGTCGTAGCAAAAGCGGAAGTAACCTCGAATAGGATCATCTCAAAGCGTGCTCCTGTCTCAGTAATCGAGAGGACCATCGTCATGACAAGCACAATGAACAGGGCAATCATGGTCAGTGTCAGCGATTTGTAGACCATGTGTGGCAGGATGCGTTGCCGGAAGAAGATGACATCTTCTTTTCCTTTAATTTGGGCAATAACAGCGCCAATCAGTGTGGCAAAGGTCGTCGTCTTGATACCGCCTCCCGTCGAGCCAGGAGAAGCACCGATGAACATTAGGATAATAAGGAGGAAAAGCGACGACTGATACATATCCCCGATATTCAATGTGTTGGAACCTGCCGTACGGGGTGTAACCGATTGATAGAAGGAGCCGAGCACTTTGCCCATCATGGATAGGGGCTGCAACGTTTTGGGATTGTTGTACTCCAAAATAAAAATAAGCACTGTCCCTGCCGTAATCAAAAGACCGGTTGTTGTCAGTACGACTTTCGTATGTAGTGACAAGCGGCGGTTATGACGATAATCGTATATCTCGCTGACAACGATGAAACCAATACCGCCAAGTATGATCATCAGACAGACGACGAGATTGACGAGCGGGTCCTCCACATAGGCTGTCAAGCTGGCGAACTCGCCCATCAGGTCAAAACCAGCATTGTTAAAGTTAGAAATCGCATGGAAAAAGCCGAAGTAGATCGCTTTTTTCAAAGGAAAGTCAAAGGCAAAACGAATAGAGAGAAGCACTCCACCTATAAACTCAGTAAGGGCAGTAAAAACCAGAATCATTTTGGCTAATCGTACGACACCTTCTATCGACATCTGATTCAGCGATTCTTGCAGGATGAGCCGTTCACGCAATGAGATTCTTTTACGCATAATCAGTGCGAAAAAGGTAGCGAACGTCATAAATCCAAGACCGCCAATTTGGATGAGCGACAAAATGACGAGTTGACCAAAAGTAGTGAAAGTCGTTCCAGTATCGACGACAACCAAGCCTGTTACACATGTAGCAGAGGTGGCTGTAAACAGAGCGTCAAGCCAATGCAGACCAACTCCATCAACTGTAGCGACCGGGAGTGTCAAAAGCAGCGCTCCCAAGAAGATAATCAAGGCAAACCCAAGAACCAGCGTTTTGGGTGGATCAAGGTGAAGCTTTTCTACGACTTTTTTAATCATAGCAGGTTATACCTCGGCTTTTTTTCGAGTCTAGTGAAAAGGAAAAGAGGGGAAATCCATCTCTTAGTATGGCATTTCCCTTGGAAAACTTACCGAAGAAGAGCAGCACCCAATCGGTGAAGCCAATGTTTCAACTCTCGTTCTTCCAGTGGAGCGAGTGGGAAACGGACAGCCGGGCAGCGCAGAATATCGGCAGGCTCATCGGCTACGCGAAAAGCATGACCGCCAGTCAGCTCGAGACCTTCCTCACGCAGAATAGCGACGACTCTCTCTTCTTGTTCAGTTGCTCTTGCGGTTGGCGTGCCCCATTTGATCCACGTATTTAAGCCCCCTGAAATAGGGTACATTCGTGCATGATCAGGGAGTGCCTGGCGTTTTTCCTGCCACAGTCGCAGGAAGCGGGTCTGGAACAGAGCACGACGATCCGTCAGAAACTCTTCATAAAACCACGGATCATCGAGGAGTCGAACAGCGGATTCCACGACGAGCAAGGATGGCTCTGCTCCTGTCATGGAAACAAGCTGACTATAGCGCTCCAACTCGTCATCCGATAAATCAGAAGGAAGCATCAGTACGCCCAATTGTAGATCGCGAGCCAACGTTTTGGACAACGAATGCAGATAGTAGACCTCCACTGGGCTTTTTTCCTGCGCAGCCATCTGGTACAAAGGAACACTCGGTTCTTCAAACCAGAGGTCGCCATAATGGTCGTTTTCCACAAGACGTACGTTGTGGCTCTGCGCCCATTCGAGCAAATCTTCCTTTCGTTTCAACGAATAGCTGATACCGGTAGGAAATTGATAATGCGGGTTAATCAAAAGCCAATTCGCCGGGTAATGCTCCTGCTCTTCCGTGAGAGCTTGAATACAAACGCCTTCTTCATCCATGCGAATCGGGCGAACGGTAATTCCGCACTGGCTCAATAGTCGAAGAAATACGGGATAGCTGTACTCCTCCACATAGACGACATCACGTGCACTCATGACACGCTGCGCAAGAAAGGCGAAGCCGCTCGTGCTTCTATTAAAAAGCAGGAGGCGCTCAGGTGAGTGAGGAAGCCCCCGGCGGCTGAGGTGATCAGCAAAAACCTTGGCAGCTTGTGTACGTCTGATTTTCTTTTGGGCGGACGGTTCATCCAATACAGTCAGACTTTCATAAAAAGCACCACGCAATCGCTTCACCAGCTCTTCGCTTGGACGAGGAGAGGAATCAGCCAGGGAAGCGATCGGAATATCTGTGAGCGGGAGGCGATTTTCCAAACGCGCTTCTTTAGCAAGCTGCGTCAAGTAATAACCTTTGCCGTGCACAGCTTCCAGCCAGCCTTCCAACGCAAGATGATCGTATGCTTTTTTGACTGTCTCCAACGAGCAGCCACTAATTGTTTTCATATCTCGCAGCGATATCAATTGTTGTCCATCTACAAGAAAGGCACCACGCAAAATCGCTGTTTTCAATTGTTCAGCGAGTTGTACATAGATCGGTGTGTGCGATTGTTTGTGGAAATGAAAAGAAAAATACGGTCGCTCTGGCATTCGCGCACGCCTCCTTGTCTGTCGAAAAAATAGCAGTCATCAGCATTATATAGGAAAGCGAAGCATCTCGGGTATAGGGAGTGAAGAAATTGTTTCAGGAACGACGAGGGTACTGGAAACCCGAACATGGTATCATGAGAAAAGATATATATTGAAGAAATGAGGAAAATACGGATGAGTACGCAGGAACACAAGGCGCTATCGCCCAAGCAAGTCATATGCATGGTCATTACCGTTTCCGATACCCGGACAGAGGATACAGATAAAAGCGGACAATTGATGAATCAGCTTCTGACTGAAGCCGGTCACAGCGTAGCGCTCTATCAAATAGTAAAGGACGAGCCTGTACAGGTCATTGCTGCGATCGAAGCGGGAATTGCACATGACGACGTTCAAGTTATTCTTCTCAATGGCGGTACTGGCATTTCGCCCCGGGATAACACCTTTGAGGCTGTCTCTGGCTTACTCGATAAGGAAATGCCGGGATTTGGCGAGCTGTTTCGGATGTTGAGCTTTACCGAAGACATCGGTTCGGCTGCGATGCTCAGTCGTGCGATTGCAGGGACGCGGAAAGGGAAAATGATTTTTTCCACACCAGGCTCGACAGGTGCGGTGCGACTGGCGATGAATCGGCTGATCGTGCCGGAGCTGGGGCATGTGGTGCGCGAATTAAACCGTTAACGATTTGCCGTTACTAGCCTCGTATGGTACTGTTACGAAAGGAAAAAGATCGGTCAGACCTGAACCATCGATTGCAGATGGTTTTTTGGTGCCGAATTTTTGCAAGGAGAGTAGACCCATCCATGAAGATTTTACTATCGACCTTAAACGCCAAGTTTATTCACTCCTCACTCGCTTTGCGTTATTTGCGAAGCTATGCTCAGGAAGCATTTCCTTCGATTGAGCTGGTGGAGTATACCATCAACGATGTGACGTTAAATATAGTAGCAGATATACACAAGCGCAAGCCCGATGTCGTTGCATTTTCCTGTTATATCTGGAACATTCGCGAGACGCTCAGTGTCATGCGCACGCTGAAAAAGATTTGCCCGGATGTTCCGATTATCCTTGGCGGACCAGAAGTGACCTATGACGCGGACGAATGGATGAAGAAGCATCCTGAAATCGATGTCATCTGCATTGGTGAAGGAGAGCAGACCTTCTTGGAGCTTTTGCAGGTGTATCAGGAATCATTGCAAACCAAGCAGCCTCCACGCCTGCGAGATGTTGCCGGAATCGCTTATCGCGAAGAGGAGTACGTACGTTTTTCCATGCCGCGTGCGCAAGTTGAAGAGATGGACAGCATTCCTTCCCCTTACGCGGATCATCTGGACGAGCTGAACAACCGCGTCGTCTATTTTGAGGCATCTCGTGGCTGTCCGTTTAAATGTCAATACTGTTTGTCTTCGATTGAAGACGGCGTACGCTATTTCAGTCTCGAACGAGTAAAAGAAGATCTCATGCGTTTGATCAATCACGGCGTCAAAACGATCAAGTTCGTGGATCGAACGTTTAACATCAATAAGAAATATGCCTTGGAAATCTTTCAGTTTTTGATCGATAACCACAATGGAACGATCTTTCAATTCGAGATCACGGCAGACATTTTGCGCGCGGACGTACTCGACTTCTTGACAGAGAACGCACCTCCAGGCATTTTCCGCTTCGAGATTGGGGTTCAGTCCACGAATGATGAGACCAACCGCCTTGTTCAGCGGATTCAGCGCTTCGATCGCCTTGCGCGTACAGTGACACAGATCAAGGATTCGAAAAAAATCGATCAGCACTTGGATTTGATCGCTGGTTTGCCTGAGGAAGATTATGCGTCCTTCCGCAAAACCTTCAACGACGTGTTTGGTCTGCGCCCGGAGGAGCTTCAGCTTGGCTTTTTGAAAATGCTGCGCGGGACAGGTGTTCGTGCGCGTGCGGCTAATCATGGCTATATTTTTATGGATGAGGCTCCTTACGAAATTTTGGGGAACAACGTCCTTTCCTTTGATGACATGCAAAAAATCAAGCGTGTAGAAGACATTCTGGAAAAGTACTGGAATGCGCACCGGATGGATTATACAGTGGAATGGTTGTTGGCAAATCAATTCGAAACGGCTTTCGACTTTTTCCAGGCATTTGGCGATTATTGGGAAAGTCAAGGCTGGAGCCGTATTGGTCATCAATTAGAGGATTTGTTCGTGCGTTTGCAGAAGTTTTTGCAATTCCAGCAAGTGGAAGGTATGGGTCATGTACTTAGCATGATGAAATTCGATTTCCTGCGCAACCAGAAGCATCGTCCCCGCAAGCTGTGGTGGGAGGATGTCATGGACAAGGAAGAGATGCAACAGACGTTTGCTGTGCTAACTGAGCAGCGTGAGCGACTCCGCGATGATTTTGCGGCACATGCAGCATTGGAAAAAGATTATTTCAAACACACGCTGACTGCCAAGGTGACCTTTGACATTGAAAAATGGATGGAGACCGGTGAGCTTGTCGAGGGAGATTTTATACTCGTCGTGTATTATCCGTACAAAGATGAAGAGCAAAATGCTTTTGCTGTCGTCAAGCAGGATGTCCAAGTAGCAGGCTAAATGACCGGATGAGCAGATGGGATGGGAGGAGGAGACGCAGATGAATGCAAGCGCGTATACGGAGGCTGTCGAGGAACGGTTGCGTGCACATGGTGATTCGACTGTGGCTGACCCCATGGCGCAGTACATGAAAAATCATTTTTCTTTTCTGGGGATCAAATCACCACAGCGCAAAGAACTGACCAAACAAATCTTTCGTGATTATGGCGTACCCGAAAATTGGGAGCAGGTCGTTCGTTCCTTGTGGGATTTGCCAGCGCGAGAGTACCAGTATGTAGCGCTTGACGTACTCGAGAAGTCCAAAAAGCGTCTCACCCCTGACCATCTCCCGTTCGTTGTCGAACTCATTACGACAAAATCGTGGTGGGATACCGTAGATTATTTGGCTTCCCATACAACAGGCAAATTGTTCGCCTTGCATCCCGAACTGATTGTATCGAATACGACAGCTTGGATGAATGGAACCAACATGTGGCTGCAACGTACAGCGATTTTATTTCAACTCTCGTACAAGGACAAGACAGATCAGCGGTTGCTCTTTTCCTTGGTGGAAAGAAGCTCGGATTCCAAAGACTTTTTTATTCAGAAGGCAATTGGCTGGGCGTTGAGAGAGTATGCGAAAACAAATCCCAAAGCCGTACGTGAATTTGTAGAAGCGACTCCACTTGCGAGTTTGTCCAGGCGTGAAGCGCTCAAGCATCTATCAGGATAGAGTCGCTTTCGCTTGTTGTATCTGTGCTTGATAAAATACGTACATCTATTGCAAAATAAACAAGTACCATTTTTGAGGTTCATAACGTAATACATAGAGTCAGATATCGTGCGATGCCATAGCTGCTAGTATGTCAAGAAATGACCGCACTGTGGCAAGGATAGGGGATTTTGCCTCATGGAAGTCGACCTGCTAATGTCCATCATAGAGCAATACGGCTACGTAGCGATTTTTTTCATGCTTTGGCTTGGGATTGTAGGTTTGCCGATTCCCGATGAGCTGGTTGTCGCTACAGGAGGATTTCTTGCCTCCATTGGCGTGTTAAACCCTTGGTATTCTTTTTTGGCGGGATATTTAGGGGTTGCCTCCGGATTGACGATTGGCTTTTTACTTGGAAAGTACTTTGGGAAACCGATATTGCAATGGCTGTGCAAAACCGAGAAAATGAGGAACGCGGTGAATCGATCAACGGGCTTGCTGGAGAAGTATGGAACTACTGCCCTCTGCATCAGCTACCTATTTCCGGTTGTCCGCCATGTCGTACCTTATTTGGTCGGCCTGGGCGGTATGACGTTCCGGCGATATGCGATGCTGTCATATCCGATCGGGTTGGTTTGGACCATCGCCTTTTACTTTCTCGGCCATGTATTCGGTAATAACGTGGAAGCTATTATCGAAGTCATCCGTAAATACGGTTTCTACGCTTTGCTGGTGATCGTGGTTGTATTGGCTGTGGTATTCTTTGTACGCAAGCAGTTTATGGGAAATCGGGCATATCGGGCAAAAGGAGAATAACAAATGTACCATGAACAATTAGCTGCCCACCGCCGCAATTTCGTGTTGGTGCTCGTGATTAGCTGGGCCCTCCTCATGGCAGGATACTTCAATTCAAATGTCTGGGTGCTGGCTGGAGGAGCTTTACTGCTGAATGGCTATGCTTATTACCTGATGCAGGCAGACAAGCGTCTGGCTAAAGAAAAAGGTTTTCGGGTTCCGGAACTGAGCCTTTTGTTGGTCGCATTTTTAGGAGGAGGGATTGGTGCGCTGGAGGGTATGCTCATTCAACGGCATAAGACGAAGCATACCTCTTTTCGCATCCTGCTCCCGCTCTTTTGCATCGCGCAAATCTTCCTAGTCATTTGGGTAATACAACTATATTTGGATAAGAATCTCGTGTCGTAGGGGCACGGGATTTTCTTTTTGAAAATGTGATTCTCTTGTTTGAAAATTCAGCCTATAATAAGGGTAACGATAGAACAAGCTGAGGAGGTAGCTATGTCTCAATCAAGCCCCTTGACGAAAACGTACGCACAGCAACTGGATGCACAGGACGAACTCGCGAGCTATCGCGAAGAGTTTTATCTGCTTTCGAGTCTGTATTTGGATGGTAACTCACTTGGCCTCATGTCAAAAAGAGCGGAAAAGAGCGTCATGGATATGATGCAGTCTTGGAAGGAGCTGGGGGTGGAAGGCTGGACAACGGGTATTCATCCGTGGTTTTTCTTTTCGGAGAAATTGGCAGAGATGAGCGCAGCACTTGTAGGGGCAAGCCCCGAGGAAGTGATCGTCACGGGCTCTACGACGATCAACCTGCATCAGCTGGCAGCTACCTTCTATCATCCGGTCGGGAAGAGGACGAAGGTCGTTGCCACTGAACTGGATTTTCCTACCGATATATACGCACTCCAGAGTCAAATGAAGCTCCATGGGCTGGACCCGGAAGAGCATTTGGTTCGGGTAGCGTCAAGAGATGGTCGTCTGATCGAAGAAGAGGATATTATCGATGCGATGACGGATGAAGTCGCACTGGTTGTCCTCCCTACTGTCCTGTATCGCAGCGGCCAGTTGCTCGATATTGAACGCTTGACAGCAGCCGCGCATGAGAGAGGCATTCTGATTGGGTTTGACGGATGTCATTCTGTAGGAGCGATCCCGCATTCCTTCAGCAAATGGGAAGTGGACTTTGCCTACTGGTGCAACTACAAATATGTAAATGCAGGGCCTGGAAGCGTGGGTAGCCTATATGTCAACCGCAAGCATTTTGGCAGAACTCCTGGATTGGCGGGATGGTTCAGCTCGAAAAAGGATAAGCAATTTGACATGGACCATACGCTGGATGCATGTGAAAGTGCGGGCGCGTACCAGATCGGTACCCCACATATGCTGAGTCTCGCCCCGCTGCTTGGTTCTTTGGAAATGTTCCAGGAGGTGTCCGTGGAAAAGCTTCGTGCCAAGTCGCTCAGCTTAACGCGGTTCATGATGGATTTGATCGAGGTGGAGCTAGCCGACATGGGTTTTACGATTGCGAACCCACAGCAGGATGATCGTCGGGGTGGGCATGTCAGCCTTGAGCACGACGAGGCCATACGTATATGCAAGGCATTGAAGGAAGCGGGCATAATTCCTGACTTCCGTGCCCCAAACATCATCCGGTTAGCCCCCGTTGCTTTCTATACGACTTATACAGAGGTTTGGGAAAGTGTCCAGATCTTAAAAACGATCATGTTAGAGAAGAGCTACGAAAAATTTGAAAACAAGCGCGAGGTGGTTGCGTAACAGGTCCGACTTAGGTTGGACCTGTTTTTCTTTTGTAATACGCCTTTTACGGGATTTTCTTTCCATTATTGGGCACACTATCCGTACCTGTAGACAGTCTACATTCCATGGATAAGGGTGAGCAGCTTGAGCCAGTTTTTTCAAGCATGGAAAAAAAGAAAAGAAGCCCTCCAGTCAAAAGCGTTGGAGCAGCACTCCGACAAGAGCATGGAAAGCGTGTCCGATGTTGCGCTCACAACAAATTTGGAAGAAAACATCCAATTGATTCAAGCGCAGTTTGGAAAGTGTGACGATCTTGTCGTTCGTCGATTTCAAACGAAGACGAAGGCTCAAGCCGCTATCGTTTTTATAGATGGCATGGTGGATCGCAATGTCATCAGTGATTTTATTATTCGCTATATGACGACTCCTGATATCACCTATAATGATCCGGCGACAAATGAGCTGGATTTGACAGACAAACTGAGGCAGATCGTCCGAAATATTTTGTCTGGATGCGCGGTACTGATCATTGATGGGTGTCAAAATGCTTACTTGAATAATACGAGAGGTTGGGACAGGCGTTCGGTAGAAGAGCCTCAGACGGAATCAGTCGTACGAGGGCCACGCGATGGTTTTTGTGAGACATTGTGCGTGAATTCAGCCCTGATCCGTTTTCGTTTGAAGGACCCCAATCTCAGAGTGCGTCATATGGTGGTCGGTGAACGAACACAGACTGACGTTTACATCATGTACATCGAGGGTCTTGCGTATCCCCCGATGGTGGAGGAAGTGATTGCGCGAATAGAGAGTAATGTTCGTGTGGATTCTGTGCTGGAGAGCGGGTACATCGAACAAATGATCCAGGATCGGAGATGGTCCCCCTTCCCGCAAATTCAAAATACGGAGCGCCCTGACAAAGTAGTGGCCAATCTTTTGGAAGGGAAAGTAGGCATTCTGGTAGATGGTACTCCGTTCGGATTGATTGCTCCGGCTGTGTTTTCACAGTTTTATCAGAGTCCAGAGGATTATTACGAGCGATTTTATATCGCGACCTTAATTCGTTTCATTCGGATTATCAGTATCAGCATCGCTTTGTTGCTACCTTCTCTATATATCGCTTTTAGTTCATTTCATCCAGAGATGATCCCTTCTCGACTGGTCATTGCGATGGCGGCAGGGCGATCTACCGTTCCATTCCCTTCTTTAGTCGAAGCTCTGTTTATGGAGTTGGCCATTGAGATATTGAGGGAAGCGAGTGTGAGGCTGCCGGGGCCAATCGGTCCTACGATCGGGATTGTTGGAGCACTCGTGGTCGGAGAAGCAGCGGTAACGGCCGGGCTTGTCAGTCCTGTCATGGTGATTATCGTGGCTGTGACGACCATCGGCTCGTTCGCATCTCCGAGTTACAGTGCGGCGATTGCCATTCGGATGCTACGCTTTCCGGTTATGATTCTGGCAGGAATGTTTGGTCTATACGGTATTATGCTGTTTTTGATTGTCATCCTCATTCATTTGTCTTCACTGAAATCGTTTGGAGTACCCTATATGAGCCCGCTTAGTCCGCTCAACCTGAATGGAATGAAGGACTTGTTCTTACGGGCACCCCATCACATGATGAAGACAAGACCGATGATGTTTCATGTTCAAGATAAAATCCGGATCAGAGAGGAGGAGAACCAGAAATGAACAGGAGGGAGGGGCACAGCTGGCATCATAATCTATCGATGTGGCAGCAAATTTGTCTCATGACAAGTACCTTAATCGGTGTCGGCGTTTTGACCCTTCCTCGCACAACCAGTTCGAAATTATTTGAGGCAGGCTGGATCGCTCCTCTGATTGGCTCAGCAGGTGCTTATGTCTCCTTATGGTTAATTGTCAAATTGAGCAAGCGCTATCCAGGTGAAACCTTTATTGAATATAGTCATAAGGTGTGGGGATCTGCCAAACGGCCTTGGGTGGGCAAAGTTTTCAGCCTCCCCTGGATTTGTATCTATCTGGTATACCTGTATTTCTCCACGGCCGTCGTTTCGCGTGTATTTGGTGAAGTGGTTGTGACTTCCGTTCTTTTACAGACTCCGTTGGAAGTTATACTCATGTCAATGTTTTTATTGATACTATTTTTGTGCATGCATGAGGTGGAAGTAGTAGCACGAGTGAACGAGCTGCTGTTTCCTTTTATTATCTTTCCACTTCTTTTTATCGCGATTGCGTCGTTCCAAAAGGCGGAAATTGGGAATCTCCTGCCGATTAATCATGTGTCAATCCGTTCAATGGTAGCAGGAGTGTACGAAGGAATTTATTCCTATTCTGGTTTTGAAATTATGTTCGTCTTTTTCGCCTATGCGCAACAAAACACGAACAGGGAATTGGCGGGACTTTACAGTTTATTAATTGCAGCATCACTCTATATGTTAATTGTGGTTGCTGGTATTTCAGTGTTTGGTTACGAAGAGCTACAGAGGGTGACGTGGCCGACACTAGAATTGGTCAAGACGACGCAGGTGCCAGGATTGATCTTGGAACGATTGGAATCCGCTTTTTTGGCAGTGTGGGTATCGGCTGTTTTTACTACGGTAGCCAATGCGTATTACGTTGTTGTTTATTCATTGAGACAGTTGTTTCGTAAGGGAATCAGATTTCAAAGAATCGTGGCTACAGTCCTTCTCATCCCTTTATTCTTCTTTGCCCTCATTCCACAAAACATCATGGAAGTATTTAGGGTGGCGTCGTTGCTGGGATTGTCTAGCCTGGTCATTAATTTGCTGATCCCTGCTGTTTACTGGGGAGCAATCCTCATTCGTGACATGGTGACCCGACGAGAGGGGCGGAATATCGATGGGTAAATCTCTTAGATACTTCGCTTTGTTGATCATTTTTACCATCCTGCTGACAGGGTGCTGGGATAGACGTGAATTGGAAGAACGCGCATCGGTGTTGGCCATTGCGATAGATCAGGATGAAAAAAATGAAAATCTGTACAAAATGACCGTCCAAATTCCAATTCCTATGAAAATCGCTGGGAGTGGCGGGAAGGGCGGAGGAAATAATGCGGATGCCGTGAAAATCATGAGCGTGACAGGAAGAACGGTGACAGATGCTTCCAATAACTTGCAAATGCGGATGAACCAGCGATTGTTTCTTGGACATACGCGTATTCTTGCCGTAAGTGAGGAGGTCGCCAGAAAGGGAATCCAAGACATCATGGACAGTTTTCGTCGCGAACCGCAAATACGGCGACTTCTGTGGCCGATCGTCGTGAAGGGTAAAGCTTCTACCTTGCTGGAAATCAAACCGAGAATCGAGCCGATTCCAGTCGTCTATATGATGGGGCTGATCGAAAATGGGATGAAATTAGGAAGAATTCCAGACCAAACGTTGGGCGACTATTTCAATCAGACCTCTAATCTAACCATGGAGCCGTTTTTGAATTATGTAGAGGCCAGAAAGAACGAGGTGAGCTGGAAAGGGGTTGCTGTTTTTCGCGGACACAAGATGGTGGGGATATTGGATCACATACAGTCATGGATATTGCTTCAGCTACGTAATGAAAAACCAGGTGGAGACATTGTCATTCCGTTGCCGAAAACCAAGAACGGATATGTGAGTTTTCGTCCGCATTTCGCAAAAAAAAAGGTGATCATTCACAAATCCTCTTCCGCTACCTATCATTGCGAGCTTCAAGGAGATATTGTCGAACTCACAGAAGACCTGAACATTCCTGCGGAGCAATTCATCTTACAAATGCAAACGCTTATTCAAAAAGAAATGGAAAATCGCGCAAAAAAACTATTGCAGCAATTACAAAAGCAGTACAATAGCGACATTTTGAAACTGGGCCTTACACTGCGTGCGAAGCATTACCAAGACTACTGGAAAACTCACAACTGGAAGAAAGATTTCAGGGATTTTCCGATTCGCGTTACATACACAATCAAGCTGCGCCGTCTTGGTATGGAAATGCAATAGGAGAGCGATCACTGTGGAGAATCAGAAACGTAATTTTGGTACCTGGCAACTGACAAGCATTATGGTCAGTTCGATGATCGGGGTGGGTATCCTCGTCATCCCGAGAACAGCAACCGAACTTCTTCATCAAATGGGGTGGGTGGGACCCATTGTAGGTGGTTTCATAGCGTCCATGGCTGTAGCGGCTATCGTTTATTTAGGCAACCAGTTTCCCGGTCTTACCTTTGTCGAATTTATGCCGAAGATATTTGGGGTTGCCATCGGTACCCTGTGTATATTTCTCTTCATTCTCTATCAGTTCCTCAATGCGGGAATCACAGCCAGATTGTTCGGGGAAGTCGTCGTGACCTCCGTATTACCGCAAACGCCACTGGAAGTAATAATCATCACGCTGCTGTTGTTGGTCGTGTTTCTTTGTTGTCATGAGATTGAAGTGGTGGCAAGGGTAAATGAGCTGTTGATTCCTTTCCTCCTGTTGCCGTCTCTCTTGATTCCGCTCGTCTCCTTCATGAACGCAGATTGGTACAATTTATTGCCATTCCGATTCGAGTCATGGACAAATGTCATGAAAACGGGTCTGAATACGTATACGCTTTATACCGGATATGAGTTGTTAATGGTTTATTTTGCCTTCGCTATTCCCGGGGCAAGGCTAGGGGTAGCCAGCATGACAGGTATGAGTTTTGCTCTTGTCATTTATGTGATCACAGTTGTCGCAGGCATTACTGTATTTGGCTATGAAGAATTGCAGAGGCTGGTGTGGCCTACGCTTGAACTGGTCAAGGTAACGCAGAAAACCGGCTGGTTTTTGGAGCGTTTTGAGTCCGCCTTTCTCGCGATTTGGGTTGCTTCTGTATTTACAACGATCGGGAATATGCTGTACGCGACGATTTTTTCATTGCGGCGCTTGTTTCACAAAGGCATTCGTTTTCAGCAAATCACCGCGATTGTGATCATGGTGCCCCTTTTTTTCCTGACATTAGTGCCGCAAAATATAGTGGAGCTGTTTTCTTTTACACAGTATTTGACCAACATAGGATATTTGATCACCATCATCATCCCTATCTTGCTGGCAATCACCCAATTCATGGGCAATCAGTTCAACAAAGGTCGAGAAGTGAACAATGAAAAGGGAGGGACGTAATAGCCCCTCCCTTTGAAGCATGTTTGTTCGAAAGAAGAAATGGTTAGATCGGCTTTTCGGCTTGTTCAGGCAAGTGTTCCGCGATAGTCGTAATCATGGATTGGCGTGAGGAAGCATCGCTGTTTTGCCACAGAACTTCAAACAAAACACCTAACCCCGGCAGTGTCTTCTCCTGACCGCTGGCAATGGCATCACTGATGGTCTCTTCCACTGCGTTTGGATCTGAGCCTTGCATTTTGTACATGATCGCTTGACGTAAATTGAGTGAGGCAATGTTCATGACCGTGCTTGCACCTCTCTTTTGAGAATGAATTCAAGAAATAGTATTTGTAAACGCTGATTTGTGCATACCATGCTTTTCGTACAAAACGTTCATGACCGTTTTGTGGGGGATGTTTTGGTTGTGCTATAATGCTTGTTATTGGTAAGTTCCGTAAAGGGGAAGATTAACATGTCCAAGCAATTTGCCATTATCGGGATGGGACGTTTTGGTTCTAGCGTGGCGAGAACGCTGTACGAGATGGATTATGAAGTGATGGGTATAGATGAGAACGAGGAGCGTATTAACGAAAATATTCAATACGTAACGCACGCGGTAGCAGCGGATTCTACGGATGAACGCGCCTTGAAGGAAATCGGAATCCGCAATTTTGACGTAGTCGTTGTGGCCATTGGGGTCGATATTCAGGCGAGTATCCTGACGGTATTGACGCTGAAAGACTTGGGTGTCAAAAAGATCGTGGCAAAAGCACAGAATGAGCGTCATGGACAAGTATTGTACAAAGTGGGAGCTGACCGTGTCGTATTCCCTGAGCGTGACATGGGAGTTCGGGTCGCCCATAATCTGATCTCTTCGAATGTACTTGACTTTATCGAGCTGGCAGAGGACTACAGCGTGGCGGAGGTAGTCGTGTCGTCCAAGCTGGTCGGTCAAAACTTGCGGCAACTGGATATTCGGAAAAAATACGAGGTCAACGTTATTGCCATCAAAAGCGGAGATAAATTCAACATCGCTCCTAGCCCGGATGAAGTCATCCAATACGGCGACGTGCTTGTGGTGATCGGGAACAACAAAGACTTACGCGAATTTGAGGAGCGGGCATAGGTTTATGACAAATGAAATCATTACTTCGGTACAAAACCCACTGGTAAAGCGATTGCACCAGTTGCTGTCACGAAAAGGACGGGAAGAGCAGCAGCGTTTTCTCGTGGAAGGGGCACATCTGGTAGAAGAGGCGTTAAAAAGCGGGGCGGAGGTAGTCACGGTCATTTACGATCAGCAGCGTGACATGGACCCAGCCTGCCAACGTGCTCTGGCTAATCATCCGGAAGCTGTCCAGGTCATTGCTGCATCAGAGGCAGTGTTGGCGAAGCTCTCCGAAACGAAGTCACCGCAAGGAATTGTGGCCGAAGTGAAAAAAACAGCAGCAGATTGGGCAAAATGGGTAGATAAGAAGAGAGAGGAACAAGGAAGCTTGATACTCCTCTTTTTGGACGAAATACAAGACCCTGGCAACCTCGGTACGATTTTGCGCACAGCAGAAGCGGCAGCAGTAGATGGTGTCGTACTTGGAAGTGGCAGTGTCGATATTTACAATGGAAAAGTGGTACGGGCCACAATGGGGGCACTGTTCCGCATCCCGGTCTTTACGCAATCGTTAGTTGAGACGGCTGATGAATGGAAGGCAAAGGGAGGGAGAGTTCTCATTTCTTCTTTGGAGCAAAACAGTGTTGCCTATGACGAGGCTGATTATGCTGGTCTGACGGCAATGGTCATCGGCAATGAAGGAAGAGGCGTCTCCAAAGAGATGTTTGCCAAAGCCGATCAATTCGTCCACATTCCGCTTTACGGCGGAGCAGAGTCACTGAATGCGGCAGTCGCGGCAGGAATATTTGTCTATGAGGCACAGCGCAAAAGAAAAGATCGGCATGTCTAGCCGATCTTTTGCTCGTTCTTTTTCTCTTTATACTCTTCACGCGCGAGTTGCCATTGATCTTGCGCCATCCGGATAATGCCGCTCTCAATCGTGTGGTTGCGAAAGGCGAGTGCTTTGCCGAAATACTTGATGGCTAAATCATACTTTTCGAGCCTGCGATAGAGCTCACCAATCAAGTACAGCAAGCGGACTTCGGTCATTTCCTTGTCACCGCGTGTATAGTCAGAATGAATATACGATTGTTCATATTCTTCCACGGCCATATCGATAAAGCGCATTTCTTCCGCGACATTTTTCTCGAATCGATAAAGCCATGCAAGGCGCAAATACAGACCGGCTTTTACAGAATGGGGCTGATCCGTTATTTCAGCTGCGTAAATGGCAAGCTTGTAGCTGACAATGGCTTCTGGTACATGGCGAACTTTGCCAAAATCTTTTGGCTTCCATTTCGAGGAGATTTGTTCATCCACAATCTGCTTTTGCCAGGGGACGAGCTTGTCCCGGAATTGATCCGTAAAAGCAAAGCCGCATTCAGGGCAGACATTGACGGTATATATAATGGGATTTAAAGATTGCTCTTTAAAAGTGGTATAAAAATCGCTGTCGCGATGGAGCATTGTCAACGTGCCGCTTCTGATTCTTTTGGTCGAAAAGGTCGCTTGGCAATGGCGGCAGATACTTGTCTTATCGTAAAGGGCGGAAACATTATCAATCATGTCAAAATCCCCTTTCGAATGGGTAACATACACATGAAAACACTCTCTGGATATGTAACAT
Source organism: Brevibacillus sp. AF8 (assembly GCF_021270385.1). Taxonomy (NCBI): domain Bacteria; kingdom Bacillati; phylum Bacillota; class Bacilli; order Caryophanales; family Paenibacillaceae; genus Brevibacillus; species Brevibacillus sp. AF8. The sequence goes on from NZ_JAGQDN010000017.1 coordinate 28,005, forward strand.
TTGTGGAATTGAAAGTTCTCTCTTGTTGCGCTATAATTTTCCTTACGTCATAATTATACCGTAAAGCGATGACGGAGACTAGTACGCAGGACCTATCTGTTTTTCAGGGAGAAGATGTCACAGACTGCGAGCATCTTAAACATGATAGCTGCCGAATTCACTCCAAAGCCGCACTCTGAACCGCTTTTCGCGCAGTAGGAGCAGCCGGGTCATACCCGTTACCAATGATCTGAAGTGAGACAAATGTCTCTTTCCACTAGTGATATTGTCATGGATTTGTCACAGGGCGGAAGCGAATTGTCTAACAAGGGTGGTACCGCGAGAAAAAAGTAACTCGTCCCTTTTTGAGGGGCGGGTTTTTCTTTTTCCAAAACAGAAATAAAGGAGCGATTCGAAGTGCAAACTCGGTTGCAAGAAATGAAAGAGTCCGCACTGGGCCAAATCAGCCAAGTGACAGAAGCCGCACAACTTCAGGATTTGCGCGTCAAATACCTGGGGAAAAAGGGTGAGTTGACAGAACTGCTGCGCGGCATGGGCGGCTTGTCCCCAGAAGAGCGTCCAGTTGTCGGTCAGCTGGTGAACGAAGTAAGGGAAGCGCTGGAGGCGGCGTTCTCTGGCAAACAAAAAGCATTTGAAGAAGCGGCTCTGAATGCCAAGCTTTCTTCACAAACGATCGATGTGACACTGCCAGGACGTCCAGTACCAGCAGGCACCATGCACCCGCTTTCTCGGATCATTGAAGAGATCGAAGACATCTTCATCGGTCTGGGCTTTGAGGTGGCAGAAGGTCCTGAGGTAGAAATGGACCACTTCAACTTCGAAATGCTGAACCTGCCAAAAGATCACCCGGCACGCGATATGCAAGATACGTTCTACGTCACGGAAGAGCTACTGCTCCGTACGCAGACATCTCCTGTGCAAGCACGTACGATGTTGAAAAAAGAAGGCAAGACTCCACTCAAAATGATCTGTCCGGGTAAAGTGTATCGCCGCGATGATGACGATGCGACACACTCCCACCAATTCACGCAGATCGAGGGTCTCGTGATTGATAAAAAAATCGGGATGAGTGACTTGAAAGGTACCCTCTTGACTTTTGCCCGTCAAATGTTTGGAGAAAACCAGCAAATTCGTCTGCGCCCAAGCTTCTTCCCGTTCACGGAGCCTTCCGTAGAAGTAGACCTGCAATGTTTCAACTGCGGTGGTCACGGTTGCCGTGTATGTAAGCAAACAGGCTGGATCGAGATTTTGGGTGCTGGTATGGTACATCCGCGCGTACTGGAAATGGCCGGTTACAACCCTGAGGAAGTCAGCGGCTTTGCATTCGGTATGGGTGTAGAACGAATTGCGATGCTCAAATACGCGGTAGAGGACATCCGCCATTTTTATACCAACGACGTTCGTTTCCTGCGTCAGTTCAATCGAGGCTAGAGAGGAGAGGCAAAGATGAAGGTATCATACCAATGGTTATCCGAATACGTCGATCTGAGTGGAACGACGCCCCAGGAGCTGGCTGAAAAGCTGACTCGCAGCGGGATTGAAGTAGACGCAGTTGAATCGCGCAACGCAGGTGTATCTGGTGTTGTGATCGGTTATGTAAAAGAACGCAGCAAGCATCCGGATGCTGACCGTCTCAACGTATGCGTCGTTGATGCAGGACAAGGAGAAGACCTGCAAATCGTTTGTGGAGCAGCGAACGTAGACAAGGGACAAAAAGTTCTCGTCGCCCTGATCGGTGCGAAGCTCCCTGGAGGTCTAAACATCAAGCGTTCCAAGCTGCGCGGTGTAGAATCCCAAGGGATGATCTGCTCTGCAAAAGAATTGGGTTTAAATGACAAGCTTCTGGCAAAAGATCAGCAAGAGGGCATTATGGTTCTGCCAGCGGATGCGGAAATCGGTATGGATGCCGTTTCGTACCTCGGCTTGGATGACTATGTGCTGGAATTGGGATTGACGCCGAACCGTTCGGATTGCTTGAGCATGCTGGGGGTTGCTTACGAGGTAGCCGCTATTTTGGGTAAAGAAGTGGTATTCCCACAAATCGAGCTGACCGAAAACGGTGGCGACAACCCGGTCCAGGTTAAGATCGAAGCGACGAATGAAAGTCATCAATACCACGGTCGTCACTTCACCAACGCCAAAATCGCGACATCTCCGCAATGGATGAAAAATCGCCTGATGGCAGCGGGAGTTCGTCCGATCAACAACGTGGTAGACGTGACCAACTATGTCCTGCTCGAGTACGGTCAGCCACTGCATGCTTTCGATGCGACACAGGTAGCTGATCGCTCTATTGTCGTTCGACTGGCAAACGAGGGCGAAAAGCTCGTGACATTGGATGATCAAGAGCGCACGCTGGATGAGCAAACCTTGCTGATTGCCGACCAGACCAAAGGCTTGGCGATCGCAGGGGTCATGGGCGGAGCTAACTCCGAAATCACTGATGAGACGAGTGAAATCATTCTCGAAGCAGCTTGGTTCACACCAAAAACAGTGCGCCGCACAGCTCGTATGCTCGGCATGCGTACAGAAGGCTGCGTACGTTGGGAAAAAGGCGTTGACCAAGCGCGTGTGCAGGAAGCGGGAGAGCGCGCTGCTGCGCTGATTCAGCAATTGTCCGGCGCAACAGTATCCAAAGGAATCAGCTCTGCTGTTGTAAGCAAAGCTGCGCCTGCTGTCGTTTCGGTTACACTTGCAAAAATTAATCAGCATCTCGGAACCGACATATCGGCTTCTGATGTATCGCCGATTTTCGAGCGTCTGCAATTCCCGTATGAAGTAGCGGGCGACAAATGGACGGTAACCGTTCCAACGAGACGTGGCGACATTACGCTGCCAGAGGATTTGGTGGAAGAGGTTGCACGTCTGTACGGCTACGACAACATTCCGACCAGCTTGCCTTCTGGTTCGACCACACAAGGACAGTTGACAAAAGAACAGCAATTGCGTCGTACGATCCGTCATCATTTGATTGGTACCGGTATGAATGAAGCGATTTCCTATGCACTGGTTCATCCAGATCGTGTCGAGGCAGTAGCGGGTCTGCATCAGGAAAAAGTAAACCCTATTGCGCTCATGATGCCAATGAGTGAAGATCATAGCGTTCTGCGCACGAGCTTGATTCCAAGCCTCTTGGAAACAGTGGCATACAATAAAAACCGTCAAAACCACGATGTTGCGATTTTCGAATTGGGCCGTGTGTTCTTGACAAAAGAAGAAACGCTCACACAGCTTCCAGAAGAGCGTCTGTATGTAGCAGGTGCGTTGACTGGACAACTGCTCGCACAAAACTGGATGGGCGCCAAACAGCCTGTTGATTTCTTCCAAACAAAAGGGATTGCGGAATCACTTTTCGCTCGTTTGGGTATCCAAGCTGCCGAGTACAAAGCTGTCCAGGACATCGCAGGTATGCACCCAGGACGTACCGCAGAAGTATGGGTAGGGGAAAAACGTCTGGGTTATCTGGGGCAAGTTCATCCGGGCACAGAAAAAGCTTATGATCTGTCCGAAACGTACGTATTCCAGTTTGATGTAGCTGCTTTGATTGATGTAGCTGCCGAGGTAGGCCATTACAATCAGCTGCCAAAATCCCCGGCGGTAACGCGTGACTTGGCTCTCGTTGTCGATCGCAGTGTAGCTGCTGGTGTATTGGAAGCAACGATTCGTGAAGCGGCAGGCGAACTGCTTGAGTCCGTAACCCTATTCGATGTATACATGGGTGAACGTATTGCTCAAGATAAGAAGAGCATGGCATTTGCCCTGGTATTCCGTCACGCCGAGCGTACCTTGCAGGACGAAGAGATTCAACAAGTGACTACTGCTGTCATTGACGCCTTGAAAAACAAAACTGGTGCTGAACTGCGCATGTAACACAGCTTGACGAACTCTGACATTTTCAGTAACCTAAAAAAGGATAATGTAGAGCAAAGGTCGCAGTAGGGAGGTACCTCTCGTGCAAGGTGATGGGAAAAATCGTTTGACGGTGGACATCTTTGGCCAACAATACCGGCTCAGTGGCAAGGCAAGTGTCAATCACATACGCATGGTGGCCGGTTTCGTTGATGACAAGATGAACGAAATCGCAAACGGCAACCATCGACTGGATACTGCCAAAATTGCCGTACTTTCTGCAGTCAATATTGCGGATGAATACTTCCGCTTGCGTCAGGAGTACGAAGAACTGCTGAAAATCATTCAGGAAGAGGCAAAGGCTAAACCGATAGATTAAGGAAAAGAGGGGCTTAAGTGCCTCTCTTTTTACGTTTTGGGTAAAATGAGAAGAGCCACCCCGTTTTTAAAGGGATGGCTCTTTGGCGTATTCTGCCTATGTCTCCTGCTTGTTCCTGGCATCTCCATTGCGCAAATCCATATGGGTTTTGATCGGGATAAACAAGTCGATGATCCCGATCACCAAGGAAGCCAGAAGCGCGCCAAGAATCGTTACGCGGAAGCCAGAGACGATGAACTGAGTGAGATAAATCACGACGGCACTGACCAAGAAGCCGATAATACCACGATTGTACGGCGAAATTCGATCTCCGAAAATGGCTTCTACGGCCCAGCCAATTAGTGCAATGACAACGGCCGCGAGCAGAGCTGTCCAAAAACTGCTAACCGAAAAGCCGGGGACCAGAAAGCCGACAAACATCAGGACTACGGCAGCGACGATAAAGCGGACGATATGGCGCATGATCGTCATGTGTACTCCTCCTTTAGGGTTGTTTCACCTTTCATTCTCTCACGCAAAGAGTGGAACTATGCCAAGCGAAGACGTGTAAATTTATCCTTCGCCCGTGGTCCCTTTCCGGTGCAATCCGAGCCCAAGTTTTCTAAGCTTCGCTGCCATGCTATAATGGGGAGATCGTAATGATTGCCGGTATAGACCGTCGCTCCCGCCCGCACGGTACAACGGTCGCCGCTGGATAAAGAAGGAGGAGCACAGTGGAACAACGGGTTTTAAAGACGTTAGAATACGATAAAATAGTCGCCCTGTTGATTGACAAGGCATCTTGCACATATGGAAAAGAAAAAGCATCAGAGCTGGTTCCTTTTTTACGCTTGGATGAAGTCATAACCGCTCAGCAAGGGACTGAACAAGCTGCAACTGTGTTACGCCTAAAGGGCAGCGTGCCTCTCGGTGGCATTCGCGATATCCGCGGCCCCGTACAGCGCGCCAGATTGAATGCCATGCTCGCCCCAATGGAATTGCTAGATATCGCCAGCACCGTTATGGCCGGACGCAGACTCAAAACGTTTTTGCTCGATATGTGTGAAGATCACGAACTGCCATTATTACAACAGCAGGCAGAGCGTATTGAGGGCCTGCGCGAGTTGGAAACCGAAATTCGCCGCTGTATTGATGAAAACGGCGATATTTTGGACAGCGCGAGTCTTGAACTGCGACAGGTACGTCAGGAAATTAGACAACTCGAGTCGCGCATTCGCGAAAAACTCGATCAAATGACACGCTCGTCTACTTACCAAAAAATGCTGATGGAAAACATCGTTACAATTCGTGGGGATCGTTTCGTCATTCCGGTAAAGCAAGAGTATCGTTCTGTATTTGGTGGAATTGTTCATGATCAGTCGGCATCTGGGGCGACGCTCTTTATCGAGCCGGAAGTGATCGTCGAGATGAACAACAAGCTTCGCGAGCTTCGCTTGCGAGAGGAACGTGAAGTAGAGCGCATTCTGTACGTGTTGACGGAGCAAGTATCCTTTGCGGTAGAGGCTTTGGTCGAGAATACAGAAGCACTGACAGAGCTCGATTTTATGTTTGCCAAGGCTCAGCTTGCCTGGAGCATGAAGGCGATTTGTCCACGCATCAATGATCGCGGCTACGTAAACATGCGAAAAGCGCGTCATCCACTTATTCCACGAGAAGTTGTCGTTCCTGTAGATGTGGAGCTAGGCGGAGAGTATCAGGCGATTGTTGTGACAGGTCCGAATACAGGGGGGAAAACCGTTTCCCTCAAAACAATCGGACTGCTGTCCTTGATGACGATGGCGGGCTTGCATATTCCGGCAGAGGAAGAGAGCGAGATGACTGTTTTCTCCTCCGTTTTTGCCGATATCGGGGATGAGCAATCCATCGAGCAGAGCCTGTCTACATTCTCGAGCCATATGACCAATATTATTCAAATCTTGGCGAAAATGGACGACAAGAGCTTGGTGTTGTTTGACGAGCTAGGCGCAGGAACAGACCCGACAGAGGGTGCTGCTTTGGCCATGTCCATCATTGACCATGTGATTGATTCCGGTGCGAGATTGGTTGCAACGACTCACTACAGTGAATTGAAGGCGTATGCCTACGATAGACCCGAGGTCATCAACGCCAGCGTAGAATTTGACGTACAGACGCTGCGTCCTACTTATCGCTTGCTCATCGGGGTGCCGGGCCGATCCAACGCGTTTGCTATCGCAAGACGTCTGGGATTGCCGGAACACATCATTGATGTAGCGCGCGGCTCGATCAGTGAGGAAGACAATCAGGTCGAGAGCATGATCGCTTCGCTGGAGCGTAACCGCAAGTCGGCGGAAGCAGACAGGTTGGCGGCAAAAGCGGCACGCGAGGAAGCAGAAGTGCTGCGTAGACAGCTGGAAGAAGAGCGCGCGCAATTTGCGGAAGAGAAGAACAAACGAATGGAGCGGGCAGAGGACGAAGCGCGAATTGCCGTCCAACTCGCAAAAGAAGAAGCGGAAACGATCATTCGCGAGCTGCGCGAAATGATGGCAGAAGGCATGGAAATCAAGGAGCATCGTCTCATCGATGCGAAGAAGCGCTTGGGCAATGCCGTTCTTGAGCTGGAGAAGGAAAAGGTGAAGAAGCCGGCAAAAGCAGTTCGTGCCACACAGATCAAGGTGGGCGACGAAGTAATGGTGACGAGCTTCGGACAAAAAGGAACCGTGCTGGAAAAGGTAAACAATGAAGAATTCCTTGTGCAGATCGGAATCATGAAAATGAAAGTGAAGCGCGATGATATGCATGTACAAAACTCGATCCAGCAAAAACCGCAAGCGGCTCCGTATACCTCTGTGAAGCGTCGCAGTGACAATATCAAGATGGATCTCGACTTGCGCGGCTACAACGTTGAGGACAGCATTCGGGAAATCGATCAGTTTTTAGATGATGCGCTGTTGGCAGGCTTGCACTCGGTTTCCATTATTCACGGACACGGGACAGGGGTACTGCGCAAAGGCGTGCACGAGTATTTGAGAAACCATCGTAATGTAAAATCCTTCCGCTTAGGTGGTCAAGGAGAAGGCGGCGTAGGTGCTACCATTGCCGAATTAAAATAAGAGGTCGGGAGGGACATATGGAAAGCCTTCTACACAATCCATATTTTGCAACTGCAGCTTATTTTACTGTGTCTGGACTGGCGATGGTTTTATTCTTAGCCATTTTTGAACTGGTGACGCGTTATCGTGTTTGGGAAGAATTGAAGCGTGGGAACATGGCAGTAGCAATGGCAACGGGCGGGAAAATTTTTGGGATCGCGAACGTTTTCCGTTATTCCATTCAGGCGCATTTGTCTTTGGGCGAAGCGCTGATTTGGGCGACCTTCGGATTTTTCTTGTTGTTGTCTGCTTACTTCATATTTGAATTCATGACCCCTACGTTTAATGTTGATCAGGAAATTGCAAAAGATAACAGGGCCATTGGATTTATCGCGATGGTCCTGTCCATCGGTTTTTCGTATATCATAGGGGCATCCTTGCCTCGTTAGACGGGTTGAACGATATTTCAAACGAGAGTATAATTTGATTTGGCGAAAGAGTACCAAACTATTCTGCCCAATCAACGTCCTTTTTACGAAAAAGAGGACAAGCCAAGATTGTATGGGGGAGGAACAGCCTTGGAAACGTTGTACAAGGTCCTCATCGGATTGTGTGTGCTTTTTATCGCTGCAGGTGTTTACTACCTGTCCTAAAAATATAACGCAAGTTGGCCGCGTGACTTCTACAGTCATACGGACCTTACTTGGAGAATGTGAAAGAGGAGATACGCAATGACTCAACCTGTACGCGTAGCTGTTGTGGGATTGGGGTTTGTAGGCTTGCCGTTGGCGCTTACCTATGCCATGAAAGGAGCAAACGTCATCGGTATTGACGTCTTACCGCATGTCGTCGATGAGATCAATGCGGCACATTCCCATCACCTGGAGTCCTATCAGGGGAAAACGTTGCCAGAGATCCTCAAAGAGCAGATTGAAGCAAAACGCTTCCGTGCAACGTCCTCCTACGAGGAAGCGGCAGCGGAAGTCCATAACTATATTGTAACAGTCGGATTGCCTGTTCATAACGGTGATCCTGATCTCGGACCGCTGAAAAGCTGTGCGCAATCGCTTGGTCGTGTACTGAAAAAAGGCGATACCATCATGATCCGCAGTACTGTCGTACCAGGAACGACAGAAGACGTGATTCTGCCGATTTTGGAGGAAACAAGCGGTCTTGTTGCGGGTGTCGATTTCTACCTGACATATTGCTCGGAGCGAATTGCAGAAGGCCGTGCTTTTGAAGAGTTCATCCACATGCCGCTCGTTTTGGGAGGCATCAACGAGCAAAGCGCCGAAAAAGGAAAAGAGTTGCTGTCCTTCATCAGCGAGACGGACATCACGATCACGGATATCCGTGTAGTCGAGACAGCAAAAGTCATCGAGAACATCCAGCGTGATGTGAACATTGCGATGGTACAGGAATTTGCTCGTTTCTCCGAGGCATTTGGCATCGATACGTTCGAGTTGATCAAGGTTGCCAATACGCACACGCGTGTAAACCTGTTATCGCCAGGACCGGGTGTAGGCGGCTTCTGCTTGCCGAATGCATTGTACTACTTGCAGCCTAAGGCACGTGAATTGGAAGTAAACCTGCCGATTCTGCAATTGGCTCGCAACACGAATGATGCAGTCCCTGATGTGTTGATCGGAATGCTCGAGCAAGCCTTGAAAAATAATGGCAAGACATTGGCAGGAAGCCGCGTAGCTGTATTGGGAATGGCGATGAAAGACTTTTCCAATGACGACCGCGTAAGCCCTGTTCATGACCTGATTAAGCTGCTCATGGCAAAAGGAGTAGACGTTCGATCCTACGATCCGGCTGTTCCGACTGTGTATGATCACAAGGTTGACAGTTTGGACAAAGCAGTGAATGGAGCAGATGCGTTGTTCCTCACTGCTGTACAAAAGGAATTTGCTGAGGCGAATTGGGCTCATGTTGCCGAAAAGATGGCTGACGCGCCGATCCTCTTCGACACGAAGAACCGCATCCCGCGTGACCTTGTTAGCAAGGCGACTGTGGTGCGCATTTAATTCTTGAACAAGTTCCACTGATTTGAATGCCAAAACCTCTCTAAACGCACGTAAAAGCGTTTGGAGAGGTTTTTTTCATAAAGTAGTGAACCATATTGAACGAGAGAGCCAATACAAGGTGTATACAATTTCAGGGGGCCCTCCGATGAATGATCAAATGTTAGAACTGTGGCTGGACCGTTTGCGTGATGGAGATCAAGAAGCTTTTGAGGTGATCTACAGCATGACGCGGACAAAAATTTACGGTACCGTAGCAGCCATGGTCACGAATAAAGAAGATGTTCATGATATTGTAAGCGAAATTTACTATCAGCTATGGAGATCACTGCCTGCTTATGATCGCAAGCGTCCGTTTCTTTTCTGGGTGAATGGGATTGTCATTAGACAGGTGAAAAACTGGCGAAGACAGATTTGGAGAAGATTCCGTCTGTTAGAACGAAAACAGAGCTTGGAAGAAGAGAAACATGTCGAAACGCCGGATGAGCCAATGCTTGCGATGGAGTCTGCCACAGAGATGCAGCAAGCAATCCAAATGCTGCCGTTCAAGCTGCGGATCGTCGTCATTTATCGGTATTACTACGATTATACGTACGACCAGATTGCCGAACTGCTGCAAATACCTGTGGGGACAGCAAAATCGAGAAATCATCTGGCATTAAAGCGAATCCGCGAGTGGATTGACGTTGAATGGAATGAGGAGGAACTCCAAACATGTCTATCGAAAAAATCATAAAACAGTCTCTCACCAAACAAATAGACGAGACCACGATCCCTGATGAACTCGATCAGCGCGTAAGGCAGTCCTTTCATCGCTATCACGAAAAAAAGGAGACTGTAACGATGAAGAAAAAATTAGTTATGATGGGATTAATTGCTGCTATTATACTGCCGACTGGAGTATATGCGGCTTTAAATGGAACCTCTTATTTTGCAGACAATCCAAAAGACTTGAACGGTTTGGTGGGTGAAGAGGTTAAGCGAGCAGCGGCAGAAGGGTTGTCCATTCCGATCGATCAAAAAATTACCGATCAGGGGATTACGATTCATTTTACGGAAGTGTATGCGGAAGATAGCAAGGTTCTGCTGCACTATCGCATTGAACAACAAAATGGAGAACTGGTGCCTTTCGAATTCGATACGACAGGTTTAGATGTGGTAGGCGAAGCAAATGGCAATCCCATGTACCAGGATAAAGGCTTGGAAGGTCCAAGTGTCCTAAACTTTTTCGGGACCAAAGAGGATACTATGCCTTTCTACTTAACAGATGAATCCGGTAAGGAACTAGAGGTGGGAATAGCCGATCATAACAAGCCAGAGGGCGTTCTTGCCTTCACCTCGCGTGAATCCAAGCTACCACAACCACTCACCTTAAATATCGATGTGAACCGGATCGGCAAAACAAAGGGCAACTGGAAGGGACAGTTTATTGTGGACCAGAGCAAAGCCAAAGAAGCAACAGAGGCTGCGAAGTAGGAGAAAAAAATTCGGTCACGTATAATAAGCCTCGTAAATGGCAATAGTAACCGAGGTAAGACAATATTTCAAATGTCATGTAAGGGTTACATGCTAGGAGGCAAAAATGGAACGTGGAAGAGTAAAGTGGTTCAACAGTGAAAAAGGTTTCGGTTTTATCGAGCGTGATGGTGGAGATGACGTATTCGTCCATTTCTCCGCAATTCAGGGCGAAGGGTACAAATCCTTGGACGAAGGGCAAGAGGTTGAGTTTGACGTAGAAAACGGTCAACGCGGTCCTCAAGCGACGAACGTTCGGAAATTATAAAAGCTGAAACGACAAGCAGACTCAGATGATGGGTCTGCTTTTTTATTTGGTTAAGAGGAGTAGTGGCAGTGGGGGAAAGAAGTGAATTTCCAGTCTACGCTTCAGCCTACGCCATACTGAGGGAGGGACTGTCCGCTTCGGAATGCGAACAAAAGTGCATTTTTTGCAACTCCACACCATTTGTCCAACACGCTTTGTCCGTCTTTCGCATTTACATGTAGTAGTCTCATGTAAAGGAATGAACTGCACATGTCTCGTCGGAAAGATAAGCTGACTGTCATTTACCAAAAGGGTAAAAAGCGAATGGTCGTGAAGACGTTTTTGCACGAAACCAGTAGGGTGGTTGTTGTACTGAATACGCAGTTTACGAACGCCCCAAACACGACTCAAATTGCCAGCGGAGCAGGACGAAGTAGTGCTGCCGGTAATGATGCAGCCATCGATTCAGCCAACACACTGCAACAACAGAGCGTGGGAGCTGGTGGAATTGCGCGAAATCGGGGAATGGCCGGCAAGCAATCGGAGTATCGTGGTCACCATAAGGGCAAAAAGAAAAACGGAAAAGAAGCTATTGTGGTGATAAACGACCAGGTAGTCAAGCTGGCAAGACGCCTTGCAAATGCTTCCGCCACACAAGTAGCAGGTGGGGGTGGCACATACAGTACAGGTGGCACAAATGCTGCGATTGAAAGCTCCAACACGAAGCAACAGCACGCTGTTGGAGGCGGGCCAGGCTCTCGGGCGTCCAATCGAGGAATGAACAACAGGCAAAAGGTGAAAGCGAAGGCAAAAGCAAGAAAGGGAAAAAGAGGATTTCGGTCACGTGTAGCGCGGAAACGGAAGAATGGGCGCGCTTGAAAAATCTCCCGTCAAAATGGAGAACGGAAGAGCTGATTTCAAGCCCTTCCGTTCCTCCCTTCTCTTATTAAAAAAATTCAGCACCCGACGCCAGGTTCAGCATGGCGCGCATTGTTTTGTACATATCTTGCGGATTGGCTGCATTGTAATAAACTGTGTTTGTTGCTGTTTCGTAGCGCGTGCCCGGGACAATTGCGGCCATCTCGGCTTGTCCTGCATGCGAGAATTCCATTGCCAGCTCTACAGGTACAGCTGTACGGAATGGCTGGATGTTGTTCCGGTTGCGCAAGGCATTGGCCGTCTTGCGCTTCAGTTCAGCGGTCGCTTCTTCACGCGAGAGACAGATCGCAGCTGTGCGGGATACCGCTTCCTTCACGATCGCTGTTTGGATGCCCGGAATTAGTTCCTGTGCTTCGACGGCAATGAGATTATCACCAGACACCATGACAACAGGAACGTTGTGCATGCCCGCAATCGCGGCGTTAAAGCCGAACTCACCCACTACTTGTCCGTTGATATACATATTGTGAACCACCCCGGACATCGTATGACTGAGCACGCCAGGAATTCCTTGGCGGGTATGATAGCCGATAAACATCGCTGCATCAAAGCTCTCATCGATTCCCTGCATCATGGATGAATCGCGTGGAGAACCTGCCAACAGTCTCGCTTTCGGATGGAGCTTTTCCCAGAGAATGTTGTTCATGGTGTTGTGGCTGTCTGCTACCACAATATCCGTTACGCCAGACTCAAGTGCAGCTTCAATAACTGCATTGGCATCATCTGTCATAAACTGGCGGCCACGCTGATAGTTAACCCCCGAAGCCGGGTTAATATAGCTCGTATCCACAATGCCTGAAATGCCTTCCATGTCTACCGAAAGAAATAGTTTCATCTCATTTTCACCCTTTCTGTCTGGTGCAGCTTGGTATACAAAATAGTTCCAATTCATATGTAACCAGATTGATCATGAGTAGGCAACCATAAAAACAGATTCTTCAAACAAATCATATGAAAAAAGCACGATGCCCGCTGTTCGCGTTTCACCGTGCCTTTCGTCATTTCAGTAACGTACGATAAAGAGCAACAATTTGTTCGGTCATGAGTTGAATGGTAAAAGTGGATTCTACTTTGCTCAGCGCGTTTTGCACCATGATCTCACGCAATTGTGGTGAAGTCCAAAGCCGTTCCATTGCCTGCGCCAACAATGCGGGATTTCCCGGTTCAACGATCAGCCCCGTTTCGCCATCGAAAACAAACTCTTTCACACCGCCGACACTGCTTGCTACGACAGGAACCTCCGAAGCCATCGCCTCGATAATCGTATAGCCTAGCCCTTCGTACAAGGAAGAGTGGACAAAGCCATCTAAGGCATGCAAGCACGCTGGAATATCTTGCCGAAATCCAGCAAAGCGAACACGTGATTCCAGCCCCAATTCTTTTACCTTGGCTTCGAGCGCAGCACGTTCAGAGCCGTCCCCGATCAACACGAGGTAAGGAGTCTCTTTCTTGTCCGCCACAAGCGTATGAAAAGCATCGAGCAGAATCGGGAGACCTTTTACGGGAACAAAGCGAGCGGCTGTCCCGAACAAAAAGGCGTCCTCTGGTATGTTCCATTCCGCACGTAGTCGATTGCGGTCATTTTCCCGTAAATGGTTTTGCCGATAAGGCTTCATGTCCATTCCGTTATAAATCACGCTAATGTCAGACGAGCGAACACCCTGCCCCCGCAAAATATCGGCAATCGCACCACTGATCGCGATATAATGACGGTTCCAATGTCTCGTGCTCATTTCCATTATGCTGACAATGGCATAGGCCAAAGAGCTTGTATAATCATAACGAAGTGAGCTGTGAACGGTGGTCAGCAAAGGAACCTTCATACCGAGAGCTGCCAGTCGGGAAAAGAAATTGGCTTTAATCCCATGCGTATGAATAATCGCTGGTTGGAATGTGGAAAAGGCAGTCCGCAGAGCCTGCAGCAATCGTAAGTCAAAACGTCCGAACTGATTCAGTGTAATGACCTGGATGCCTGATTCCCGCAACTTACTCGCGAAGAGAGAATCATAGAAGCATACGACCGCGACTTCCACTTCGTCGACTGGAAAAGTAGTGACCAAATTGAGAATATGTTGTTCAGCACCGCCAAATTCCCCCCCGCCAATCACGTGGAGGACTCGTAATTTGCTCATCTGAATTCACCCGAATCGTAATTAAAAAACCTCAGCTGAGGTATGTACATGGAGGCACGACCGAATAGAGGCGGTGTACCGAAAAATGGACGATCATTTATAAACAAAGCCATTTTCACTATAGCAGATGCCTGCTAGATTCGCAATAAGACAGCACTTATGGTATCGTTGATGATGGAAAATTGAAATGGAGAAGGACGGTTACGTAAATGAATACGCACAACGTGTTGATCATATGCTACATATTTCCTCCAATTGGTGGAGGCGGCGTGCCAAGACCGTTGAAAATGGCCAAATATTTGGGGGAGTTTGGCTGGAATGTCCATGTGCTGACAGTAGATCCTGCTTATCATGCGACGCTTGATCCATCCCTTTTGGCACAACTGCCGAGTGATGTCACTATTCACCGTGCGAAGGAGTGGCAGCTGCTGCCGAATCGAGGGGGACAAGCCGCATCAGCAAGTACCAATACAGCGTCCGCACCATTACAGCCGTCATTTAAGGCGAAGGTAAAAAAGCAGGTCGTTCATGTGCTGAAAAAAGTGAAGCCATACTTGTTGATTCCAGACGACCAAATCCTGTGGATGCCGAATGCGCTCAAGCTGGGGCGGGAAATAATGCGCCGTGAAAAGATCGACGTGATTTTTTCCACATCGGGACCGGTGACGAATCACTTGATTGCGAAAAAGCTTTCCCGTGAGTTTGGCTGCAAATGGGTAGCGGATTTCCGTGATCCATGGACGCAAAATATGCACACCTCTGGCATCGAATGGCGAGAGCGCATGGAAGAGCGAATGGAGGAGGCGGTGATGTCCCAAGCGGATGCGATCACGACCGTTACTGCGACCTTCGCCTATAATTTTCGCGAGAAGCACCAGAACCGTATCAAGCGAATGGAGCTGATCTACAATGGGTTTGATCAGGCTGATTTTCAAGGGTTGGCTCCGAGTCATGCTGTTCCGGAAAAGTTTCATGCGGTGTACGCAGGTATTTTGTATCAAAAGCGCAATCCACGCCTCCTCCTGCAAGCCATCCGGGAACTCATCGATGAAAAAGCAGTAGACCGAAATGATCTCTTGCTCAGCTTTGCCGGGGTGTTCGATTATCCGGGGTATTCCGAAAATCGCGATTGTGTGGAAGCATTGGGGCTGGGTGACATCGTTCGTGTGTTGGGGAACCTGCCGCATAAAGAAGCGCTCGGACTGATGAAAGGCGCCAATGCCCTCTTGCTGATCGGGGATGTGTCCGCTGACGCCGGAGCGTATATTCCGGGCAAGCTCTACGAATACATGGGGATTGGCAACCCGATCCTAGCTCTGAACAAAAGAGGCGAAGCGACAGAGATTATTGAAGATTTCCGTCTCGGACAAGTAGCCGATCCAGAGCAAAAAGACGAGATCAAGCAAGCATACCTGAAGCTGTACCAGGAGTGGAAAGCGCAAGGTCAAACGGGTAGCGAGGAACGCGGAGCAGATTTTGCAGAGCGTGTGAAACCGTATGAGCGCCGTGAACAGGCGAAGCAATTGGCGCAATTGATGGATGAACTGGTGAAAAAATAGTACGGCATCGCCCCGGAGCCAATGAAGGCTGCGGGGTTTTCTTCGTGTGGCAGGCATACTTCTTTTGTTTCAAAATAAAAGGACCTGACGATGTTCGCCAGGTCCTGATTCGTACCGATTTGTCTGCTGCCAAGCTAAGGTAGCAGGCTTTTTTAGTACAGCAAATATTTCTCTATTTCTTCCGGTTCCTTAATGTGAATGCCACCAGTATCACCGTATTTAAACAGGTTGAACATCACTTGCTGGTCCATCGTTCCGGCTTCAGGCAGTGGGAGAATGATCCAGGTCTCGTACTGGTGGATCAGACGGTCTTCCTTGCCGAACCAAAACGTTGTCTTGATCGTGGATTCCTTCAAGATGTAATCCAGATCAGGGCGTTCTCCCAATTGCTTTTTCAATGGTTCAAACAGTGGGCTTTGGCTATTTTTCAGCCATTCTGCTCCTGTCATTTTCAATTGGAACGGAACGCTGACTACACCGATAGCTTTCTCCTCAGGCAATTGGACAGCCTTGTCCATGAAAGGCAGCCAGTCCTCGAAGCCCTTCAATACGTCGAAGGCAAGTGGCTCCTCTGGAGCGGTCACGAACTGCTCATTCGCCTTGATATAGCGTTTGTCGTTAATTCGATAGTACGAATACGGCTGGGCCGCGATACGTGCATCCACATTGTAGCCTTTCCCGTTGATGACAGCTCCATTGAACATACTCGTCGTGGTACGAGACAGGATTGTGTTTTTCACATAACCTTTATACCAGTAAGTCTGTGCCTCTTCATTCGTTTTGCCCTTTTCCAGGGCTGTTTTCAACCACTCGGCTCCTGACTCGGTTTGGACCGTTGTCGTTTGATCCGGCTTCTGGTCAAAATTGGTAGTGGCAAAAGCCTTCGTCCCTGATTCATACGTGCAGCCACCGAGCAGGGAGGCTGTGCAGATGGCAGCGAGCAATGCCCATGCTTTCGTCGCTTTACGCATGGCGAAACCTCCTTACGACCCCGTATCCCAAGAGTCCCACGAATAGCGCGATTGTGAGTCCGAGTACCGGAATGTTGTGCTGCTTAAACACGAGAATACGATGCGTATTGTACATGTTGGCCACGATTTCGTTTTCTTTGTCTCCATCGATGTCGCCGATTTGCACATTGATCAGCGGCATGTATATGCGCCAGTTTTGTTTCAAGCCCTCTGGCGTGTAGTCATAGCCAGACAAATAGCGAGTATCTGTGGTACTTACCCAGCTTTTTGCTTTGGCTACGATCTCAGGCTTGGCGTTGTTACCAATCGTAGCAAAGTTGGAGAAGCGGAAGCTCTTATCGTGGTCACCGCTTGCCCACAAAATTTCCCACGTACCGTCTGCTTTTGGTTTCAAGATGTACGAAGGTTTGCCTGCCACGAGCAGCTCATCGACCTTGTCGTTGTCGATATCGGCAGGAATGAACTCGCCAGTTGCCAATTCGGCCTGTTTGCGTGTCAGTGTGTACGATTCTGTCAGTGTGCCATCTGGCTCTACAGACAGTACACTCAGGTGCTCGCCCATGACAACGATTCCTTCGCGGCCATCTGGCAGCATCATGGTGGTCATCAGCTTGGTTGCTTTTGTCGTGCCGCCAAAAGGCTTGCCGTCGTAGTTGCCTGTCAGCATACCATCCTTGATGTGTAGATCCGTGTACTTGGAACCCAATGTTTGTCGTACGTCCATACTGCCTGCGTTATCTGCCAGTTGGTTTGCGATGTTCTCCATATCAAGCATAAACGCACGATAGGGTGCCGTTCCGATTTGCATCATGCCCTCCGCATATGGTTGGCGTTGGACATTCGGTACCAATTGACCGTCTTTCATCGTGTAATACGGGAAGCCCGGATAATCGGTCGGCAATTTTTCCTGGATGATCTTCATGGTTTCTGCCGGAATCTGATCATTCGGCATCCGCACCATTTGACCATCTTTCCAGGTCAGGACGTAAAGAGAAACAGGTTCCGCCTGCAAATGGCGCAGCTTCTCTGCCATTGCTTTTTTCTCTTCTTCCGTCTCTGGCTTTTCAATTTTTTCCGGCAGTGGAAGCTCCTCGGCATTGCCGTACGTGATGATCTCCATGCTGCCATCGCCATTGACGTCATGCAGCGCGATCGGGAAGTAATCCACCCAATCGCCGTTGTACAAACGGTCAGATTCGTATGTCACGGTAAAGTGGCTAAGTGCAGTCAGCGTATCTCTGTTGAACGTCACATTCGCCAAGAGGGCGATCAGAACCAACGAGCCGACTGCACGCCAGTTGAGGCGTCCATACCATTTCACGAGAAGCGCAATCACGATGACTGCGATTGCACCACCGATCAACAGAGCAGCAGTCGTTTTCACATCGACGCGTGTCAGTGCCCGATCCAGGAGCAAGAAGCCGATGGTAAACACAAGCACTTGACGTCGCTCCGACGGATGCACCACAAAGTAGCAAAAAGCTAGCAGTGGCAGGAAAATGAGTACAGCAATCCACGTTAAATCAAGGAACGCGGGTTTCACGAGCAAATGATAAATCAGAAACAGGGCAATGGCGTACAGCGCCCAGCTTATCGTTTCGAGAATAGGATTCCGGCGCATGTGCTCACCACCTTTTGTTTTGTGTCTGGTCGACGAATAATGCGCAGAGGAAGCCGCCAAACAGCCAGAAATAGAGGGCCATGAACGGCACCTCGAAAATGTTTTCAACGAGGTTATGCGTAGCTACCGCAATTAATCCGCCCAGCAGTCCGAGTATCGCAAAAAAGTGTGGCGAGCCTTGGATGTTGCGTATGAGCCCAGCTCCGTATTTGAACATCGTGATCACGGTTCCGATCAACAGGATGATCCCGATCAGACCGTATTCCGCCAAACTTTTAAAGAAGTAGCTGTCTGAATAAATGGTACCGAAATGGCGAGCTGCAACTGCTCCGCCGTGATGACCGAGTCCGACACCGAACAATGGCTCGATACGCATATTGTCGTATGCTTTTCCCCAGCGCCCGATGCGTCCACCCTCACTGCTAGATTCGAAGTATTCAGGTGTAAACAGCGTGAAAATGCGATCTTTTACTTTTCCGACAAGCGGAACTGAATCAGGAACGAAGAACAGGGCTACAACCCCGATAATCCCTGCGATCACCAGATATCCTGCTACTCGTTTGTTCCAGATGTAGAAGCAAACGAACACGGCAAAGGCAAGAGCGAACCAGGCACCGCGGGACCCGGTTAAGAGCAAAGCAAGCACGGTGGTCAGTGCTACAATGGCCCAAATCAATTTTTGCTTGAGAGTAGTAGCAGTCATGAACAGACCAGCGGCAATCGGTGTAACCAACGCCATATAGCTGCCCAATACGTTCGGGCTCGTTACGAAGGAGAATGCACGCGTGGTAACTGCTTCTCCTTCCTGCACCCATGATTCAGGTGTTTTGACGCCTACGATGACTTGCAAGACACCATACAGTGCCGCTACGAAACCAACCAGCACAAGTACCTTCATGAACTTGTTCAGGTCTTCCATCGACTTCAGCAAATAGAAGCCCATGAAAAAGGCGAGGATGTACTGGTAGACGGAACGGAATCCTTCCACAGTCGCTTCCCAGTTCGCCATGTCAGTCACCATGATGGCAATTCCGAGGACGAAAAAGGCTCCAAGCCAATGTTTGATTCCAGGCATCGTCCGATTTGACTGTAAAAACGCAACGAACGTAAACAGCATCAGAACGATGAGCAGTCCTTCATCCCACAGAGAAGATATGACTGGAATCGGTAGAATCTGTCGCAAGACGTAATCGATTACGGGATAGGCCAACAGCAAATACAACCACGTAGATGATTGGCTTCCCCACTTCAACACGGTTTCTCTCATTTTTATTGTAGTCCTCCTACAGGTAGGGATTAACCTACCTATTATAATGAATCTGACAACCCGGTAGCAAGCCGGGGGGAAAGAGGTTGGTAGGAACGGTAGAAATAAGATATGATAACTAGGTAGTTTGAGGGGTTAGAATCAAGCCTGGAACGTAGGGTTTCAAATAGGGATAGGAGAAAAGTGGACATGAGTTTGTTAAAAATTGCTTCCATGATTGTCGTGCTGACTCTCGTTGGAAGGCTTCTGGGCTTTTTTCGCAGTGTATATGTATCCAGCTTGTACGGGACTGGCATGGAGGCAGATGCGTTTAATATCGCGGCAACGATTCCGCTGACGCTGTTCTTGGTCATACCGGGAGCCGTCAATGCAGTGCTGATCCCGACGATGCGGGGCATGATGGAAAAAGGAGAGCGGACGACTGACTTGTATCAGAAGATGCTCACGATCATTTTGGGTATATTCGTTGCTCTCTCTGCTTTAGGGGTTGTCTTTTCTTACCAGCTGGCTGCGATGTTTGGACTGACGGGTGAGAAGCTGGAGCTCACGGCTAGCATGCTGCAATGGATGTGGCCATCAGCTATTTTCATCGGGTTAACGGGGCTTTGGTCGAGTATTTGCAATGCTCACCAACATTTCTTTACACCGACGCTTGGCACGGTAGTCAATGGAGCTTTGGTGATTGTCAGCATGTATGTGCTCGTTCCGATGTATGGTCCCATTGGATTGGCAATGGCTACGACAATCGGTTACTTGGCTGCACTGTTGCCGATTCTCCCTACCTTGCGCGGATTCGGCTATCAGCAGCGCTTCTCCTTTGCTTGGCGTGAGGACGCAGCTCTCAAAGGCATGGGCGAGCGCGTCATTCCGATTTTAATTGGTGCGGTGGTAGCTCAGGCGACTACCTTTTTGGAGCGAGGCTTCGCGGAAGGGCTTGGAACGGGTGTCGTTTCCGCCCTCGCCAATGCGAACCAGATCATGCAATTGCCTCTGGCTATTTTTGTCGGGGCGTTTACGCTGCCGTTATTCCCGCTGTTGGCTAGTCATGTCAAGCGGGGGGAAATGACGGAGATGAAGCAAATCCTGCAAAAGGGACTTGCCTATCTTCTCATTTTGCTGCTGCCCGTGACGGTTGGACTTGCGCTATACGCAGAGCCAATCATCCGACTAGCTTTTGAGCGTGGTGCGTTCGATGAGCATTCTGTCGCTTTGACAGCGTGGGCACTGCCGTTTTACGGCGTGGGGCTTTTCTTTTTAGCGTCGAGAGACTTGCTGACTCGCGCCTTTTATGCACTGGAAAACACGAAGACACCCGTTATGATCGGGGCGATTGGGATCGGTGTGTATGCCCTTGCCAACTGGTTGCTCATTCCCCTGCTTGGTCATGGCGGAATTGCTCTTGCCAATGCGGTATCGGCTATCAGTCAAGCGCTCCTGCTGTTCATTTTGCTATGGAGGGCAGTAGGCAGCCCTGTACGAGCGAATTTCCTCATGACCACGGGGAAAACCATTCTGGGCTGCGCAGTCATGGCTGGTGCTATTTTGTTCGTCGATCCATGGTTATCCGTATTGCCTGTCTGGTTGTACTTGCCGCTAGGAATTATGGGTGCAGCTCTTTTATATCTTGTCGTGCTCATTTTGGTTCGCGAGCCACTTGTGTCAGAACTGCTGCAAAAAGTACGCAAGCGGTCTACTCCAGCGGGAGGGCGCTCGTAAGCGGGAATTCCCTGATGGCATAGCGGGTCTTACCCGAGCTTGCGGGGGGAATGGTTTCCACGTAAGAAACGTGGATGCTGACCTGGCCTAATGCCGCGCGAATTCCTTCCAAAAGCTTGGCTTCATCAGCAGGCAAAAAACGTTCGGGCTCCTTCACCAGTCGCAGGCTCAGTCGCTCCGGATCATGCTGGACGATCTGAAAGGTGCGGAAGCTGTCCATATTCCGCACGATGTGATTAAAATAATGTCCGTGCACGTACCGTCCGTTGAGCGATAGGAACATGTCGTCTTCTCTGCCATCAATCGAAGCAAGAAGTGGAAAAGAGAGATTGCAAGAGCAGGTTGAATCGGAAAGCGCGACGACATCTCCTAATTGGTAGCGCAGGCGAGGCATGACGGTATTGTGCAAGTCTGTGACGAGCAGTGCTCCCGGGTGCCCTTTGTGGACGGGAATATGCGTAAGAGGATCGACTACCTCCAAATAACAGTTCCCGGAAAAGGCATGCATGCTCCCAGCCGTGCATTGGTAGGCGATAATTCCGCCGTCACGAGCGCCGTACTCATTCACAACAGGCGCATCAAAAGCCTGGGCAATTGTTTGCCGCTGGTGCTCGTGCAGGCTTTCTGCTGTAGAGACCACGGCTTTGAGCGGGATTCCGAGCGTCATGCCCCGTCGTAGCATCATCATGGCGAGGGTATGCAACGCGGAGGCGTACCCGTATAAATAGGCTGGACGGAATTCCCGGATGAGGCGCAGGTTTGCTTCCAAATGACTTTCGTCCAATTCATAGGCAGAAATCATCATGCGGTTTTTCAACCAGCGTTCCTTCCAGCGGTAGCGGCGAGCTTGCTGGGCGTTTAATTCGAGAGGAGAGCCCCAGATCATCACACATGGGTCTCCAATGCGAATGCCGTACCAGGATAGCCCCAACCAGCGCGCAGCTTCATACCGCTCGACCGTTTGACGATCAAGATAAAAATGGGTAGGTTCACCTGTGGAGCCTCCCGTACGATTTCCAACGAGTCTGCATGTTTGGAGGCCCTGGCTCAAATATTGATCAGCGTTTTGCCGAAAGTGTGCTTTGGTCAGAACAGGAATACGCTGCAAAAAACGTTCAGGCATCTCGCGCATTTTGCTCCAGTCTGGGGCGAAGGCAGTGTAAGCTGGTACGTTTTGTATCGCATGATCGAGTAGCTTCACCAGCTTTTCTCGCTGCTGCACGTTAAGCGCTTCGGCAGATAGACGCTGAGTTGCTTGCAATTCTTTCATGTAAGGACGGATGCGATTTCCTTTCAAGGCCTCCATTAACGGCCACTGTACATGGCGGATCAAAAATCCGGTTGTGGGCATAATTTCCCCTCCTACTCACTGATCACACAGGCAGACGATTAAAAAAAATCAATGCAATCTGTTTTTCACCAGTATTCCTGCGAAATTCCATCGATATACCTGTTTGCTGGAAGAGGGAAATGATAGTAGGATAGAGAGTGGGTTCATGTCGATTGGTGCTGCCTTACGGGTATCCAGTCAAAGAGACGAATAAAGGAGTTACCCATGTTGAAAAAAAGTCATTTTCTCGCGGGAGCGTTGATCTTAGCCATAGCGGGGATTTTGTCAAAAGTTATCGGGATGTTTTACCGAATTCCGCTTCAAGAGATAGTAGGCGACAGAGGTCTCGGACTCTATCAGGAAGTATATCCTCTCTACCTGACCTTTCTCATATTGGCGACAGCAGGTGTGCCAGTAGCATTGTCGAGAGTGATTGCAGAGGCATTAGCTGAAGGAAAACAAGGCTCTATTGGACAAATTTTGGCCCGTAGCATGGTTATGATGGGCGCCATCGGACTTATCTTGTTTGCGCTCCTGTACGTCAGCTCCCCACTTATCGCAAAGCTCATGGGGAATCCGCATTTGATTGAACCGATTCGAGCGATTTCCATGTCGCTGCTGTTCGTTCCTTTGATTGCGGTTATTCGCGGCTTTTTCTACGGCCATCAAAAAATGTTGTTTGTCGGACTCTCGCAAATTGTGGAGCAGACCTTGCGTGTCGTATTTATTTTGGTAGCTTCCCTGTATCTCGTGTCACTCGGTGAAGATACGGATACTGTGATTACCGGAGTCAACTTCGGTACGATGATCAGTACGTTTTTGAGTCTCGGGTTTCTAGCATTACTCATGTGGCTCCACAACCGGAAAAATTCCGTGTTTAGCGGGGCAGAGTGGGGGCGCCTTACTTGGTGGTATGATCGTGCCTTCTTCGCCTCGATGTGGCGAATTGCCTGGCCAATTTGTATCAGCGCCTTAGTTATCCCGATTTTCAGCCTGACGGATTCCTTTCTGGCGATTAACATCTTCCGCTACATATGGAATGTGGACGGCTTGACGGCGGATACGTGGTTTGGCATTTACAGCAGGGGAGGACCACTTCTGCAAATGGCGAGCTTGTTCGGATCGTCGATTGCTCTCTCGATCGTCCCTGCCATTGCCGAAGCAATCAGACAAAAGGATCAGGAACGGATTACGACCTTGACCAAGCTCTCACTGCGCTTTGCTTGGCTAATCGGTCTGCCTGCCGGGCTGGGACTGACAGCTGTAGCTGAAGGGGCGAATTTGGCGTTGTATGGTGATATGGAAGGCACGCGTGCAATGGCGATTTTAGGAATCACAGCGATCCCGCTTTCCTTGTTGCTTGCTACAAACGGCATTTTGCAAGGGATCGGCAAAGAAAAAATCCCTGCGCGTCATCTGCTTTATGGTGTCATTGTAAAAGTACTGGCAACACTCGTGTTTACCTCGATGTTCGGTATGGATGGATTGTCCCTGTCTTGGCTGGTTGCTACTGCATTTGTCTGCGTACTGAATATGCGAGTCATCAACCGTTACGTATCGATTCCGATTAACTGGCGCTTCGATACCATTTATCCGTTACTGGTGGCTAACCTCATGCTCATTCTGGCTTGGGGAGCGACAGAGGCAATTGATTTCCTGTTCAGGGGAAGAGAGCCAGTGCGCATTTTGGGAGCGATAGAGACCGTCGCTGGAGTCGGTGTAGGGCTCATCATCTACCTGGGACTGCTCATCCTCATTCCACTTATTGAAGACAAGGAGCTAGACTGGCTGCCAGGTGGAAACAAACTGCGCGCCTTTATCCAATTCATACGGAGGAAGCAGGCCTCCTCGTTAAAGTCCAATACGAATAACGATTAATCCAATCGAAAAACCCCTTTCTCCACAAACGGAGGAAGGGGTTTTATGTGATCTTTCTTATTTCGCTTTTTGATAAACACATACGACCATTTTTACGAAAAATTCACGGGTAGCAGGCAATTTCGCCAAGGCCTGCAACTGATTGCGCAACGGAATCTCTCGCTGGTAAACCGCAGGCTGTACCACGCCTTGTTGAATTTTTCGAAACCGTTTGATCGTCATGCGATTGATGTACGAGATCGTGTCTCTGCCATCAGGGAGCTTGTCGAAGCGAAATGCAATCCGGTCAGAACCGTCTGGCAAGTCGCTAACTAGCTTTTTATAGGCGTCAATCAAGGCCTGCTCCGAAAAGAGGGCATGTACCCAAGGAATGCCGATCGCATCTGACAAATGAGCACCGTATGGATGATAATACGGCGGAAAATTGATGTAGAGATGCCCGCCAGGCTTCAAGACCCGAAAGCATTCCTCCAGCGTCTTTTCCGGTTCGCCAACGTGCTCCATCGCATCATTCATGATGATCGTATCGAACGTGTTGTCCGGGAAGTCCATTCTTGCGGCATCACCAGTCATGAAGGAGACGAGATGATCCAGTCCCTTTTTCTTCGCGAATGCATTTCCTTCCTCCGCGTAGTGGGGGACGATATCGATGCCGATCATTTTTTTCGGTCCATAGGTGGCGTAATAGCAGGTTTTGCCCCCGCCGCCACAGCCGATGTCCAAAACTGTTTTGTCACGGAACATTTGCTCCTGTGAATGGAAGGGGAGGAAAAACTGAATGGTTTGATCCCCTTTTTGAAATTGCCATTCGGTATAGCTCATTTCCCCGTTGTTTGCCAGGTTGAAAGGGTGAACGGGGAGAGGAAATAATCGATTTAAACGAAGTAACACTTGTGAAGAAAAGGACATGATGTCCTCCTTTCCAGGTCAGCCTTATTTACGCAGCGCCTGCAAAACAAGTTCACTGCTTTTGGATGCTTCGATCGCTAACAGATGGGAATGCTTCGTTACTACATCAATTTCGTGATCGAGGTTGTCCAGTTTTTCAGCGAGCAAGGTCAAAAGTGTAGTTTCATCGAGTTGAGTAATATGACCAGCATTGGGCATTCCAGCGCGTTCAACGAATCGATCGATTTTCGGATCGTAGGAGATACCGATAAAAGGAATTCGCAGCATGCAAGCAAGAATGAGAGAGTGAAGCCGCATTCCTACGACGTAGTTGCATTGCTTCAGTACCGACATGATGTCATGAAAAGTCACAGGTGCATCGAGAAGACGTGCTCCTGGTTGGCTCATCTGGTCCATGATTTCCTGGGACGGTGCCAAATCACTAGGGACATGCATCGGGAGGAAGAGAACATTCCATCCGCGCATGATAAACCAATCTGCTGCCCGGGCTATCTTCTGTTTGAATTGCTGTTCCTGCTTCCAGTCCCGGACAGAGATGGCGACCAAAGGCTTGGAAGGATCATCAAACATACCATGGAGCAGCTCTTTTCCCCGTTGATCTGCAATATCGTCTGGGGATATCGTCAGAGCAGGGTCAGCTGTTATATAGATAGGGGCTTTTTTTACGCCGCAGGCTTTGAAGTCCTCTCCTGATTCGTAGTCGCGAACCGTGATAATGTTGACGTGATTCACCACGCGTTTAATCATCGTGCGACTGAGCGATTTGAGGATGGGTCCAAACCCTTGCGCGTAAAAGACCACGGGTTTACCTAAAAGCTTGGCAATGGTGACGATGCCCAAATAGTAGAGGACACTGCGCGGACTGGTTACATCCTGCATCAGTGTACCGCCGCCCATCACCAGCATGTCACTTCGCGAAAGCTCGCGGACGATGGTTCCAAAGCTCCAGCGGTTATAGGCTTCAATCCCGAACAGTTCCGCAGTCCGATCAGGCTGATTGGACAAGACGGCGAGAGAGATATTTGGTTGTTCCCGCTTAAGAGAGCTGATGATGCCGTACAGGACCACATCGTCTCCGGCATTATTAAAGCCGTAGTACCCGGAGATGAGAATTCGCGACATGGAGTGAACCTTCTTTCTATATCAAACGTACAGGAAAAATACATTCTCAAGTATAATCGAGTAAACAAGGGGAAGTAAAGCAACCACAGTAGAAAACTTCACGCCCCAATTGTTTGGACAGATACAGTGGGTGTAGCGAGGTTCGTAGGGTATAATGATGTTGTTCCGACTTACGAGAACATATAGAGGAAACCCATACCGAACATTCCGATGCCAAGAACGATGAGGGCAATCATGACGATGAAAAGTCCCTTGTTTTTGCGGCGACGGTAAAAAAATTCGTCAAACATGGTAAGCCTCCCTGTGGTGGTGATAGTCCATTCTACTATCATACCATGTTCTCTATCATCCTTGCCATCCACAGATGAGTGAATAGATGTCCGCAAGAATAGGGGCGAATGACAGCAAAAGGGAAGGAGCATTTTTCATCATGGAAAGCATGTGGCTCAAATACACATTACTAGTGGAATCAGAGATTGAGGATTTGTTTGTGGCAGAGGTATTGACCAGCTCCTACACACTTGGCTGGATCGAACCGCAAATCGAAGTACTGACAACGGAAAACGGATATGATTACGCAGAAAATACGGAAGGTCCACTTGTTGGTTATCTGTTTGAACCCCAGCACGATCGTGAAGAGGAGCATGTATCCCGCCTGAAGACCTACATTCAGCGGTGGAATGGACAAGTCACTATAAAAGAAGTAGAACTCGTAGCGGAGGAAAATGATTCGTGGAAAGAGGAGTTCCGTGAAGTCAAAATAGGCGACTGGTGGGTGGCACCAACGTGGACCGACCCCGCAGCGCTGGAGTCGGCTCGGCATATCCTATGGATCGATCCAGGTGCAGCCTTCGGAACGGGCTATCATGGAACGACGCAGGACATTCTTTTGTTTTTGCAAGAAATGGATCTGGAGGGTAAGCAAGTCATTGATGTAGGAGCTGGCTCAGGAATTCTCTCTTTGTACTGCGCCTTGAATGGAGCGAAGCATCCTGTATGGGCAGTGGACATTAATCCACAAAGTGAGTATCAGGTTCTCGTCAATGCGACCAATAATCATCTTCCTGACCACGCTGTACAAGTCGTCATTGGGGATGCGAGCGAGGACGCAGTGAAGTCTCAATTGCCTGACCAAGCAGATGTCATTCTGGTCAATATCGGTGGCGATGAAAATGTCGCGATGCTTCCGATGATTACGGAGCGAATGGCACCAGGAGGAACGTTGATTCTCTCGGGAATTGTCGAATGGAATCGGGAAGCTGTCATTGCTACATTTGAACAGGCAGGCTTCCAGGTGGAGAAAGAAAGCCAACATGACGAATGGGTCACCGTTGTATTGAAAAACATCGTTTAGAACCGCCCTGTAACTTCCGTGTGAGACAATAAAGAAAAAGGTTACTCAATGGAGGGGAAAACAAATGGAGCAGGTTGTCATTGCTGCTGCCGGACGTACGCCTATTGGTACGTTTGGTGGCGTCCTGAGAGATGTAAGCGCTCGCAAGCTGGCAGAAACCGTCATTCGTGGTGTTATGGATCGATCTGGCCTGGAAGCTTCTCAGATCAATGAAGTCATTTTAGGCAATTGCATTCAGCGCACAGACGAGCCAAACATAGCGCGAGTGGCAGCATTGGACGCAGGATTGGGAAAAGAAGTGACGGGCTTCACGATTCAACGTCAATGCGCGTCCGGCATGCAAGCGATTGTGAGCGGCGCTTCCCAAATTCTTTTAGGCGACAGTGAAATCGTTTTGGCAGGCGGCGTAGAGAGCATGAGCAACGCCCCGTATGTCCTGAAAAATGCGCGCTGGGGCAAACGATTGACACATGGGGAAATGACCGATGCGATGTGGGAGTTGTTGACAGATCCCCACCATCAAATCCTGATGGGCGAAACGGCAGAACGGCTGGTCGATCGTTACGGGATCACGCGTGAGGAGTCGGATGAAATTGCCTTGCGCAGTCAGCAAAACGCGATCCGCGCCATAGACAGCGGTTTGTTTGCGGAGGAAATCATAGGAGTTTCTATTAAAAAACGGACCGAAGAAATTATGGTTACGGAAGACGAATTCCCTCGCAGGGGAGTGACTCTGGAAAGTCTCGCGAAACTTAGACCCAGCTTCCGGGACAATGGTACAGTGACGCCAGGCAATGCCTCCGGGCTCAACGATGGAGCGTCCGCAGCCGTTTTGATGAAAGAAGGAAAAGCGAGAGAGCTCGGGATCGAACCACTCGGCAAAATTGTCTCGTGGGCGGTAGCGGGGGTAGAGCCTGATTTGATGGGATATGGACCCGTTCCAGCAGTGAAGCGTGCATTGGCAAAAGCCGGTCTGACGCTCGCGGATATCGAACTGATCGAAGTAAACGAAGCCTTTGCCGCGCAATACCTGGCTGTGGAAAAATTGCTGGAGCTACCGCGGGAAATAACGAATGTGAACGGAAGCGGTATCGCGCTGGGTCACCCTGTCGGTTCTACCGGCTGCCGAATTGTCGTAACCTTGCTGCATGAAATGAAGCGACGACAGCTGAAGCGAGGCTTGGCTGCCCTTTGTGTTGGCGGAGGTATGGGTATGGCGATGGTTGTCGAACGCACATAGGTTTAAACGAAGTCTCCCCTGTTAAAAATGGAAGCAAAGGGGGAGGCTTTGTCATGTTTATATGGTTATTTTTCAAACGACATGGAAAACAGATTGCGTTTCATACCTTATCCTGTTTGGCGATCGGGGCGTTGTTGCTGGTTGCCTATAGTGCCTATCAATACAAGCAAATGACAAATCAGTGGTATGCTCCGATTGATGGAGTCAAAGGAAGCGCAAAGCAGGCAGCTGCGTCCCTTCCTCCTCGTAATCTTTTGACAGGAACAGAGCCATTAAAGCCTTTCGTCGCCCTGCTTCTCGGCGTGGATAGCCGAGACGGGGAAAGTGCACGTTCAGATACAATGATGCTTGCGGCGATTCATCCCGGGAAGCAATCCGTCTATCTTTTGGCGATTCCGCGTGACAGCTACATGGAGCTCCCAGGCAAAGGATATGACAAAGTGAACCATGCGATGGCTTTTGGTGGTCCGAAGATGGTGAAAGAGTCGTTGGAAAAATTTTTGCAAATAAAAATTGATCGGTATATCTCCGTCGATTTCGATGGCTTCCGTCAAATTGTAGACGAGCTGGGCGGTGTCACAGTCGATGTGAAGAAACGCATGAAGTACAGTGATCCGAGCGACGACACGTACATCGACATTCAGCCAGGGCTGCAGACTTTATCAGGTAAACAGGCATTGGATTACGCCCGCTATCGCAAAAGTGATCTAGGCAAGGAAGACAGTGATTACATACGGATTGGCCGACAGCAGGAGATTCTCAAAGCGTTGGCTTCTAAAGGCACCTCGCTTCAAGTGTATACCAAGGCATTTTCACTCATGGAAATACTGGGTCAGCATGTGAAAACGGACCTTACTGAGCAGGAAATCGCCTCTTTATTATTGTCTTATGGCGATGGCACTCCGAACTCCATTCAAGCGGATACACTGGTCGGACAGGATGAGCGCATTTGGCATAATGGAATCGTTGGCTGGTATCATCTCGTCCCCACAACTGAACGGGAAAGAGCACGCCAGCAAATCATCAAGGAAGTTACGCCGTAAGAAACAAAGACCATAAGAGCAAGAGCAAAGGACACGGCTTTCATCATGGACGTGTCCTTTTTTGTCGAATGCTCTTGTCCCGATAGAAAGCACATGATTTTAATTGGAAAATTGAATATGTTTCGAATACAATAGTCATTAGGAAGAGATTATGAATGTAGATCATAGGGAGAGGCAAGGCCATTTAAGGGATGGAGGGAATGACCATGTCAAATGCCAAGCCTTGGATTGCCAATTACCCGCCCGAAACTGCGCCGTCATTGGATTACCCCCGTGTTCCTTTGACGCATTTTCTGGAGCAGTCTGCAGCTATGTATCCAGACAGTAACGCGATCTATTTCATGGGAAAAAGCATTACGTATCGAGAGCTTTTGCAGTTGTCATACCAATTTGCCAATGCATTGATCAAACGCGGTGTAAAGAAAGGGGACCGCGTGGCGATTATGCTGCCAAATACTCCACAAGCCGTCATCAGTTACTACGGGGCGCTTTTTGCAGGTGCTATCGTGGTCATGACCAACCCGCTGTATACCGAGCGAGAATTGATTCACCAAATGAACGATTCAGGCGCCGAGACCATCATCACACTGGATTTGTTGTACAAACGTGTTACCCAAGTCCGTGCATCTACCTCACTTCAACGAATCATCATCACAAGCATTGGCGATTTCCTTCCCTTATTGAAAAAATGGCTATACCCGTTCGTACAGAAGAAACAAGGACAAAATCCGCAGGTTACATATAGCGCAGATATTGAGCCTTTTCTTTCCGTATTAAAAGAAAGCGCTACCAAGCCTGCTGAAGTACCAGTCGATCCGACCCAGGACATCGCGCTCCTCCAGTATACAGGGGGGACAACAGGTGTTGCCAAAGGCGTCATGTTGACGCACGCCAATCTCATTGCGAATGCAGTCCAGTGCCAAGCGGTCCTTTACAAGCTGAAAAAGGGAAAGGAACGGATTCTGTGTGTGCTCCCGCTGTTCCACGTGTATGGGATGACTACCGTGATGAACAAAGGCATTTGTATCGCAGCAGAAATTATTCTCGTTCCCAAATTCGACGTGAAGCAAATATTTGAAATGATCGACAAGCGCAAGCCCACTCTTTTCCCAGGGGCACCCACCATGTATATCGGTCTCATCAACCACCCAGACTTGAAAAAGCATGATCTGTCTTCCATCGATGCATGTGTCAGTGGTTCAGCTCCGTTGCCGGTCGAAGTGAAGCTCAAATTTGAGGAGTTGACGGGTGGCAAGCTGGTCGAGGGGTATGGGATGACAGAGGCTTCTCCCGTAACTCATTCCAATCCCATTTGGGAAAAAGGCATTACGGGAAGCATCGGAATGCCGTGGCCAGATACGGATTGCCGAATTGTGGACCCAGCAACAGGAGAAGAGATGCCCCAAGGCGAGGTCGGGGAGTTGGCCGTAAAAGGACCCCAAGTCATGCTCGGCTACTGGAATCGCCCAGAGGATACCGCTGCCGTATTAAGGGATGGCTGGTTTTTGACGGGAGATATGGGCTATATGGACGAAAATGGCTATTTCTATATCGTAGATCGCAAAAAAGACATGATTATCGCTGGCGGCTTTAATATTTATCCGCGCGAAGTAGAAGAAGTGCTGTTTGAGCATCCTGCCATCCAGGAGGCAGCAGTAATCGGTGTTCCAGACCCGTACCGGGGCGAAACAGTGAAAGCATTCGTCGTTTTCAAGGATGGACAACTCGCGAGTGAAGAGGATCTGGAATCGCATTGCAGACAGAGACTCGCCGCCTATAAGATTCCGAGACAATACGAGATTCGTACAGATTTGCCCAAAACCATGGTCGGAAAAGTATTGCGTCGCCAATTACAAGAAGAAGACAAGAAGAAAAGGGAAGCCCAAGAAGAAATCAAAACGAGCTAGTGTAGCTGATGTTTTGAGGCTTGCGATCCCAGGCGGAAAGCGGCCTTTTTTGCTGGCCTCTTGCGATTGACAGAGGAGTGGCCCTGTATTACACTAATTATGAATGAGTGATCATTCATTTCGTCATCAATGTTAGTAAACATGGAGGTAGTTATGGCAAAGAAAACGGGGGAAAAGTATCAAGCCATTATTGATGCTGCTGTTCGAGTAATCGCCAGACAGGGCTATTACAGTGCCCAGGTATCGAAAATTGCGAAAGAGGCGAAGGTAGCAGACGGCACCATATACCTCTATTTTGAAAACAAGGATGATATTTTGATTTCACTGTTTAACGAAAAGATGGGCCAGTTTGTGGAGACAAACCGCAAACGCATTTCGGAAGCGACGTCCATTGAGCAAAAGCTGTATGTACTCATTCATGCACACTTGAGCCAGCTATCCAATGACCATGATCTGGCAAAAGTGACGCAAATCGAGCTACGCCAATCCAGTCCGGTCATTAGTGAAGGAATCGGCAACGTGATGAAGCAGTATTTTAACCTCATTGACGAAGTGATCGTAGAGGGTATGGAGCAGGGCGTATTCCGATCTGATCTCGAGGTTCGGATTACGCGCAAAATGATTTTTGGAACGCTGGACGAAGTGACAACATCTTGGGTGATGAAACAGTGCAAGTACGACCTTGTCTCTTATGTTGATTCCATTCATAACCTCTTCCTGCTTGGTATGAAGGGAAAAGAATGAAAAGAAAAGCTTTTTTTGCATGAAAACGTTTGTTACAATGGAAACAGTAAGACTGAGCGATCGCTCGGAATGAATAGTAGCTGTTTTTTATATATGGGGAGAGTTTGGGGGGAGAGGAATGGCGTCGCATTGGAATGTAGAAATCGTTGATCGCGTTGCTACGGTTACGATCAGCAACCCGCCTGCTAACGCACTCAGTCAAGCAGTGCTCGGTCAATTGAGTGAACTTTTGGACCAGTGGGAAAATAACGATGAAATCAAAGCAATCGTTTTGACTGGTGAAGGTCGGTTTTTCATTGCAGGAGCGGACATCAAAGAATTTACCCAACTGAATCGGGATAATGCAGAAGAAATGGCGAAGAAGGGTCAAGCATTGTTTAATCGCATGGAAACGTTCCCGAAGCCAATCATTGCAGCAATTAACGGCGCTTGCCTTGGTGGGGGACTGGAGCTTGCGTTGGCGTGCCATATCCGCTTGGCAGCACCTGAAGCCAAGCTCGGGTTGCCAGAGTTGAATCTCGGACTCATTCCAGGGTACGGGGGGACGCAACGTCTACCGCGTCTGGTTGGTCGAGGCAAAGCGACACAGATGATTCTCACATCAGAGATGATCGGTGGCGAGGAAGCATTGCGTATCGGTCTTGTGGAAGCGGTTTATCCCGTAGAGCAGTTGCTCGCAGAAGCACAAAAGCTGGCGGCTGTTTTCGCAAGTAAGAGCGCGATTACCCTGAAGTTTGCCCTAGCGTCCATCCATAACACAACGGAGCTGTCGCTGTCACAAGGCTTGGAGCAAGAAGCAAAGCTCTTTGGTGATGCTTTCGCGACGGAGGACGTAAAAGAAGGCGTGACTGCATTTCTCGAAAAGCGCAAGCCGCAATTCGCAGATCGGTAGTTAAGCATATAGCTTCACAAGTATGAGGTACCACTAAGGAGGAGGCATCCTGATGAATATCGTGGTTGTGTTGAAACAGACGTTTGACACAGAAGAAAAAATCGTCATCCAAAACGGACAAATTTCCGAAGAGGGCGTTGAATTCATCATTAATCCCTACGATGAGTACGCTGTAGAAGAGGCAATCAAGCTCAAGGAAGAGCACGGCGGCGAAGTAACCGTGATCAGCGTCGGACCAGACCGTGCTGAAAGTGCCCTGCGCACTGCTTTGGCAATGGGCGCAGACAAGGCTGTTCTGGTGGATGACGAGTCTCTGTTTGGAGACGAATTCACCATCGCTAAAGTATTGGCGGCAGTAGCGAAAAAGGTTGGCTTCGATATCATCATTGGTGGACAAATGGCTGTAGACTCCGGGGCTGGCCAAGGCGGTCCTCGTCTGGCAGAAGAACTGGGAATTAACCATGTATCGACTGCTGTGAAGCTAGAGGTGGACGGGACGAATGTACGCGTAGAGCGCGATGTAGAAGGGGACCTGGAAGTCGTGGAGACGAGCCTTCCTGTTTTGATTACGGCTCAGCAAGGACTCAACGAGCCGCGCTATCCTTCTCTCCCAGGTATCATGAAAGCGAAGAAAAAACCTTTGGATAGACTCGGCGCAGACGATTTGGGAATTACTGCGGATGAGGTAAAAGCAAAGACAGAAATCGTCGATCAGACATTGCCTCCGAAAAAGCAGGCGGGCCGCATTCTCTCTGGCGAATTGGCAGCTCAAACGTCGGAATTGGTGCAACTGTTGCGCAATGAAGCGAAAGTGATCTAAGCGAGAGGGAGAGGATATCCATGAAAAAAGTACTTGTATTGGCAGAAGTACGTGACGGACAACTTCGCAACGTGTCGCTGGAAGCATTGACTGCAGCACAAACATTGGCTGAGGGCGGCGAAATTGTAGCGGGTGTATTCGGAGCAGATTCAGCAGCGCATGCAGTGACATTGGGTCAGCATGGTGCGAGCACGGTATATACGGCTGATCATACAGCGCTGGCGCAATACACGCCAGATGCGTATGTGCAGGCACTCACTCAGTTGATTGAACTGGCTTCTCCAGATGCAGTGGTTTTGGGTCACACGGCGATCGGTCGTGATATCGCACCTCGCGTAGCAGCGAGACTTGGCTACGGTCTGATTTCGGACGTAACAAGTGTAGAAGCTGGACCAGTTTTTGTTCGCCCGATCTATGCAGGAAAAGCGACGCAAACACGCAAATTCGTTGAAGGAACAACCTTTATTACGATTCGTCCAAACAACATTGCCATCGGCGCTGCTGACCCTTCGAAAACGGCAGTGGTGGTACCAGTTGAATTGGAAATCAAGGATTTGCGTACGATTGTAAAAGATGTGGTAAGAAAAACAAGCGGCAAAGTAGACCTTTCCGAAGCAAAAGTCGTGATTTCCGGTGGGCGTGGCGTGAAAAGTGCAGATGGCTTCCAGCCGTTGTACGATTTGGCGGAAGTGCTCGGTGCAGCTGTTGGTGCATCTCGTGGCGCTTGCGACGCAGACTATTGCGACTACTCCATGCAGATCGGACAGACAGGTAAGGTGGTTACACCTGATTTGTATATCGCTTGCGGGATTTCGGGAGCGATTCAGCACTTGGCTGGTATGTCCAGCTCGAAGGTCATTGTTGCCATCAACAAAGATCCGGAAGCGCCAATCTTCCAAGTGGCTGATTACGGTATCGTAGGTGACTTGTTCGAAGTGCTGCCATTGCTGACGGCAGAGTTTAAAAAAGTGCTGGTATAACATAAAGATGATGACTAGGCGCTCCTTTTTGGGGGCGCTTTTTTTGTCCTTGGCTCTTACTTTATGCTTTCCTTGCTTGGTATAATAGGGGATAAGGAAGGTGATCGGAATGAGCGAGGAGCTTTTGCAACAACTGATTCACATGGTTGCTGAGAATAATCGGCTTGTAAAAGAGGTACAGCAGGATGTGCGTGACTTTAAGAAAGAGATGTATGATTTTCGGGATGAGATGTACGCATTTCGAGATGAGATGTACGAATTCCGCGATGATGCTACGCGCCGATTAGACAGATTGGAACGCCAAAATAAACATATCGATGCAGACCTTGATCTGCTGCATCGGAAAGTTAGTGACCACGAACGGGAGATTAACCGGCTCAAACAAGTCGGGCAATAAGGTGCGGTCAGACTGGACAGACTATAACGAGAAGTGCAGGGCAAAGTGTGGAGCGGCGTAGTCAATTTGGTGTTTGAATGATATACTGATAACCGTTAGGAACCTTTATTTAGTAATTGAAATTCAAGGAGGTAACTTCTATGGCAATTGTAAATGCTACCGACCAAAACTTTTCCCAGGAAGTAGAGCAAGGCGGTACAGTCCTGGTTGACTTCTGGGCTCCATGGTGCGGCCCTTGCAAAATGATCGCTCCTGTACTGGAGCAAATTGACGGTGAAGTGGGCTCCCAGCTCAAAATCGTCAAAGTAAACGTGGATGACAACCCAGATTCTGCTGGTCGTTTTGGCGTAATGTCCATCCCAACCCTGATCGTATTCAAAGACGGTCAACCAGTTGACAAAGTGATTGGCTTCCAACCAAAAGAAGCGCTCATGGCAACTGTAGGGAAACATCTGTAAGAGTAAAGCAACGAATGAAGCGGCATAGTCATGTGCCGCTTTTTCTTATGTTTGAAAACGGAATTCTGAACGATCGTTTGTCAAAAAATTAAGTTTACTTGAGCGAAAATAATTGCGTTTTTAGAATACTTTGATTAAACTTCATATATTCAATTTATTTCGAGAATAGAGGGGGCTTTTCTAATGAAGGGATTTCATTTGATGCGCTCGCTGGCGGCGATCTCGCTAGGGGCAGTATTGATGGTCGGATGTTCGAGCGGAGGAAATACAACTGCTCCTGCGGCAGGAGAAAGTGGCTCTGGACAAGCCGCCGACGGACAAGAGATTCAAGCGAAAATCGGCGTCGTTGGTTTCCTTTCAGGATCTGGTGCAGCTTATGGAGAAGCGCAAAAAGCAGGATTGGAGCTGGCGTTGGGAGAGCTGAATGAAGCGAACAAAGGTAAGCTCAAGATTGAACTGAAGTTTGAAGACTCCGCCGGAGAAAAAGAAGGCGCGATTAATGCAGTAAATAAACTGATTAATCAGGATAATGTCGTGGCGATTATCGGACCGACACTTTCCGGGGAAATGTTTGCTGCAGGACCAGTAGCAAACGAGGCGGAGACTCCGATTTTTGGTATCTCCAACACGTCAGAAGGAATCAATGATATCGGGGAGTACGTCTTCCGCAATTCATTGCCTGAGTCCATTGCAATCCCGACAGCTATGAAAGCAGCCGTGGAGAAAAATGGCTTGAAAAAAGTAGCACTCATCCATGCATCCAACGATGACTTCTCCGTGAATGGCTACAAGGTCATGAAAGCAACCGCTGAAAAGCTGGGCTTGGAGATTACCGGTGAAGCGACTTTTGCAAATGGCGACGTAGACTTTTCGGCACAATTGACCAAGCTGAAGCAAACAAACCCAGATGCTTTGCTTGTGTCCGCCTTGTACAAAGAAGGCTCCATGGTTGTGAAAAAAGCACGTGAATTGGGCTTTACAGGGACAATTCTTGGCGGCAATGGTTTCAATAATCCGAAAGTTTTTGAAATTGCAGGTTCATCTGCTGAGGGCTTGATCGTTGCGACTCCATTCAGTCCTGAAAAGAAAGATGATAAAGTACAAGCCTTTGTAAAAGCATTCGAAGCCAAATATAACAAAAAGCCTGATCAGTTCGCAGCTCAAGCGTACGACTCGCTATACATTATGTCGCAGTCACTGCTTGCCGCAGGAAAAGCAGATCGCGAAGAGTTGCGCGGCCAATTGGCTCAGCTGAAAGACTTCACAGGTGTATCCGGCAAACTGTCCTTTGACGAGAAACGCAATCCGATTGGTGATGCGGTTGTCGTTGTCGCAAAAGAAGGCAAATTCGTCCCGTTTGAATAGGATCGAGCCCGGGGTCGCTCCGGGCTTCTTTTTCTATCGGTTATCTCGCTGGATCAGAAAGTACCAGATCATGTTCTTCGCTTGCTGATCCAGCGAGAATAACTCAATCATCGTGGGATGGTAACGACTTAACAGTGAGGTGAGGCATTTGTTTTGGCAGCAATTAGTCAATGGTTTGACAGTTGGTAGCACTTATTCATTGATCGCATTGGGATATACGCTCATTTTTGGTGTCTTGGGAATCATTAATATGGCACACGGCCAAATTTTTATTTTTGGATCACTAGTTGGCTTGGTATTGATGACCAGCCTTAATATGCCTTTAGGGGTAGCGCTGATCGTGGCAGTCGTCATATCGGCGATCTTGGGTCTTGTACTGGAGTATACAGCGCTTCGCCCCCTTCGCAAGAAAAATGTACCCCATCTGGCGTCTTTGATCAGTACGATCGGATTTGCCATTTTGATGGAGGAAGCCATGCACAAGTTTTTCGGTGCTGACTCCCGTGCGTTTCCGCAATCCTTCGGGGATACCACTTTTGATCTGGGCATCATTCAAATTCGCAGTGTTGATCTCGTTATTTTGGGGATTTCTGTGTTGCTGATGTTCGTCCTGCATTTTTGGATTCAAAAAACGAAAATGGGAAAAGCGATTCGCGCGACGGCTGAAAATACGGATACCGCAAATATTTTGGGGATTAACACAAATATGGTCATTGTCGTGACCGTCATGCTTGCCTCGGCACTGGGAGGTGTCGCCGGCATATTGATCGGGATGGCGTATTCCGCTCTCATTCCGACGATGGGGATGACGCTTGGCTTCAAAGGTTTGGCCGTTTTGATTTTAGGAGGTGTAGGCAGTATTCCTGGGGCTATGGTGTGCGGCGTATTGCTCGGAATTATCGAGGTGTTTACTGTCGCGTACGGAGACTCGTCGTATCGGGATGCGGTTGCTTTTGGCTTGATCATTCTCATTTTGCTCTTGAAGCCGGAAGGACTATTTGGACGCAAAGCGTAAGGGAGGTGCAGACATTGGACATTCTCAATCCATATAACTTACAAGTACTGACTTTTATCTTGTTAAACAGTATTTTGGCGATCAGTATTTACATTACGCTCTCGACGGGCCAGCTTTCCTTGGGACATGCGGGCTTTATGAGCATTGGCGCTTTTACAGCGAGTATTTTGACGAAGCAAGCGGACGTACCGCTGTTTATCGCCATCATAATCGGAGGACTGGTAGCAGGACTGATTGCACTGTTGATCGGTGCTCCGACATTGAAGCTCCACGGCTTGTACCTGGCAATTGCTACGCTTGGCTTTGGTGAAGTGATTCGCGTTATTTTTCTTAATATGGAGATAACAAACGGGGCTCTTGGATTGACCGGACTTCAATCGGTTGGGAATTATTTGTACGATTTTGAAAAAGCAATGGGGTTAAAAGCGCAAACTCTTGGCATTTCGGTCATGCAAATGAAGTCGTTATCGACCTTTGTGTTTATGCTGCTCCTGTTTGCCTTCGTTCTTTTCTTGACGCTGCGTCTGAACCGTTCGCGTCTTGGGCGTGCTTTTGAAGCGATCAAAGCAGATGAAACGGCGGCACGAGCGATGGGATTGCAAGTCAATTATTATAAAATGCTTGCTTTTGTGATCGGTTCAATTTTGGCAGGGGTATGTGGAGGATTGTTCGCCCACATTACGACGACGATTACGCCAGATGATTTTAACTATCATAAAGTCGTAGAAATTCTGTCTTATGCCGTGATCGGCGGCAGCGAAGTCGTATGGGGGCCGCTGTTTGGTGCCTTGGTTCTTACGGCGCTGCCGGAGGTGCTGCGTGGTTTGGCCGAGTACAAAATGCTCATGTACGGTTTGATCATGGTCGGTGTAATGGCATTCCGTCCGCATGGCTTGATCGGTGCCGATACGTTCCAAAAGCTGTTCAAGCGTCGTCGGGGCAAATCATCGGACAAGGAAGCGAAGGGGGGAGTATAAGATGTTGCTGGAACTTGCGAACGTAGGAAAAAGCTTTGGCGGCATCACCGCTCTTCGTGACGTTTCTTTTACTGTCGGAGAGGGCGAAATTGTCGGCTTGATCGGTCCGAATGGTGCGGGGAAAACGACCATTTTCAATATGGCAACGGGCATATTCGAACCAACAACGGGTACCTTTTCTTTTGCTGGGCAAAAGCTAAACGGCATGGCGCCAAACAAAATTACCGAAATGGGTATTGCAAGGACGTTCCAAAATATTCGCCTATTCGGTCACATGAGTGCGTTGGACAACGTGAAGGTGGGATGTCATTCGCGCATGAAGGCAGGCTTCTGGGCTTCCCTTTTGAAAACACCGGGACAACGTGCGGAAGAAAAAGCGGTTACCAAAAAAGCCGAGGAGTTACTCGAATTCGTAGGCTTGTCTGACATTGTTAATGTCCGCTCGGATACATTGGCTTACGGTCAACAACGACGTCTGGAGATTGCACGGGCACTGGCTACTGAACCAAAACTCTTGCTGTTGGACGAGCCTGCTGCCGGAATGATCGAGACCGAGACGAAAGCACTCATGGAGCTGGTCAAAAAAATTCGCGATGACGGGACGACTGTCCTGTTGGTCGAACACGATATGGGATTGGTCATGAATCTGTGTGAAAAGGTCGTATGTATCAACTTTGGGGTCAAAATTGCTGACGGTACCCCGGCAGAGGTACAAAACAATCCAGATGTGATTGAAGCCTACCTCGGCAAGGAGGACGAATAAGATGCTGAACATCCAAAACTTGACGACCTCCTACGGTCAAATCAAGGCGATTCGTGGGATTACGCTGAAAGTGCCTGAGGGCAAAATCGTCTCGCTGATCGGTGCGAACGGAGCGGGCAAAACCACAACCATGCGTACAATCGCAGGTCAACTGAAGCCAGAAGCAGGGACGATTACGTTTTGTGGTCAACGCATAGAGGGCTCGAGACCCCATCAAATCGTAAAAGCCGGACTGGCGTTGGTTCCAGAAGGGCGTGCGATCCTCGGAAAGATGACCGTTCTGGAAAACCTGGAAATGGGTGCATTCCAGCGCAACGATGCACAAGGCATCAAGGACGACATGGAAAAGATGATGATCTGGTTCCCCATCCTCAAGGAGCGGCTTTCCCAATTGGGAGGGACGATGTCTGGTGGTCAACAGCAAATGCTAGCCATTGCCCGCGCATTAATGTCTCGACCGAAGCTGCTGCTTTTGGACGAGCCGTCGATGGGCTTGGCTCCTATCGTGGTGGCGGACATTTTCAAGGTAATCAAAGAAATCAATGCGGAAGGTACGACCGTTCTTATCGTGGAGCAAAATGTCAAACAGGCCCTCAAAATTGCCGATTTCGGGTATGTGCTGGAGGCAGGGCAAATCGTGTTGGAAGGCACAGGAGAATCGTTGTTAAACGACGAGCGTGTAAAAGAAGCATATTTGGGCGGTCGCAAGCACTAGGTCTGCCTATAAAAAACTGTCGCCATGGAATGAGGCGGCAGTTTTTTTCGTATTGATTCCATGGTACTATGAAGGGTAGAACGTATATTCTCTTATGCGAAAAAGGGAAGGAAGCCGGATACGATGCCAACCAAATTGACGAGAGAGCAAATGGAATATCTTGTTCATCAAGTACAGCGTTACTATAAAGAAGAACGGTCAGAGACACTCGGTAATTTGGAGACGGAAGAGTTGATTGCCTTTTTTTCAAAAGAGCTCGGTCCCTTCTATTACAATCAAGGGGTGCAAGACAGCCGCAAGCTGCTGGTGGAACGGATGAGTTCCTTGGAAGATGAACTGTATGTATTGGAAAAGCCAATTCACAAGAATAAATAGATGCAAGGCAGATATAGAGCAAAGAGGAGGGAGCAGCCATGAACAGCTCCTTAAAAGATAAACTGGCCGTCCTGCCAGATAAGCCAGGCTGCTACCTGATGAAAAACGCGAGCGGGGAAATCATTTACGTAGGAAAAGCCAAGGTGCTGAAAAACCGCGTCCGCTCGTATTTTACAGGCAGTCATAACGGGAAGACGCAGCTGCTGGTCAGTGAGATCGTGGATTTTGAGTACATTGTGGTATCCTCAGCGATCGAGGCGCTCATCCTCGAGTGCAACCTGATCAAAGAGCACGATCCGCGCTACAATGTCATGCTTCGCGATGACAAGACGTATCCGTATATCAAAATTACGAATGAGGCGCAGCCACGTCTGGAGATTACCCGTAAAGTATTAAAAGATAAAGCCAAATATTTCGGTCCATATCCGAATGCCGGAGATGCCTCCGAGGTAAAGAAGCTGCTGGATCGCCTCTATCCGTTGCGAAAATGCCGCAATATGCCCAAGCAGGTTTGTCTTTACTACCATTTGGGGCAATGTCTTGCGCCCTGTGTATACGAGGTATCGGCTGAGGAAAATCAGCGTTTGGTGGATGAAATCAGCCGGTTCCTCGATGGTGGCCATGAGGAAATGAAGCAAACCCTTACGGAAAAAATGCTCCAAGCCGCAGAAAACA
This sequence comes from Brevibacillus sp. AF8, assembly GCF_021270385.1. Lineage (NCBI taxonomy): Bacteria > Bacillati > Bacillota > Bacilli > Caryophanales > Paenibacillaceae > Brevibacillus > Brevibacillus sp. AF8. The sequence continues at coordinate 70,236 of NZ_JAGQDN010000017.1, forward strand.
TGGAGTTCGAACGAGCCAAGGAATATCGCGATCAGATCAAGAGCATCGAAGCGGTGATGGAGAAGCAGAAGATCACGTTCACCGATACGGTAGACCGCGATATTATCGGGTTTGCTGTGGAAAAAGGCTGGATGTGTATCCAGGTGTTCTATATGCGAAAAGGGAAGATGATCGAGCGTCAGACGACTTCCTTTCCATACTATGGCAGCGAAACCGAAGACTTCATGTCTTATGTGAGCCAGTTCTACTACGATAAGCAAAATGCGCTGCCGAAAGAAATTTTGCTCCCGCAAGAGAGTGAACCAGAGCTTTTGAGTGAATGGCTGGGCATCAAAGTCCATGCGCCGAAAAGAGGCAAAAAGCATGAGCTCGTGAAGATGGCTTCCGAGAACGCCCGCATTGCTTTGCAGGAGAAGTTCGCCCTGATGTCTAAAGACGATGCTCGGACGGTCCAAGCGGTGCATAATCTTGGTCACATTTTAGGGATTCCGGTTCCTCATCGAATTGAAGCGTTTGACAACTCCAACATTCAAGGAACAGAGCCTGTGTCTGCGATGATTGTCTTTACAGACGGGCGCCCTGACAAAAAGGAATACCGCAAATTCAAGATCAAAACCGTCGAAGGACCAGATGATTACGGCTCCATGCGAGAAGTCGTTCGGCGACGTTATTCTCGCTTGCTAAAAGAAAACCAGCCAATGCCCGACCTGATTGTGATTGATGGTGGAAAAGGCCAAATCAGTGCGGCTATGGACGTTCTGGAAAACGAGCTCGGTCTTTATATTCCTGTCTGTGGACTCGCGAAAGACGAGAAGCACCGTACTGCTCAGCTCATGTACGGAGATCCGCCAGAGCCTGTGAATCTTAGACGTGACAGCTATGAGTTTTATTTGTTGCAGCGCATCCAAGACGAGGTCCACCGTTTTGTTATTACGTTCCATAGACAATCCCGGACCAAAACGATGCTCTCGTCGCAATTGGATGAGATCCCGGGTATCGGTGAAAAGCGGCGCAAGCTGTTGTTCTCTCATTTTGGCTCTTTGAAGAAAATGCGCGAGGCGACCGTCGAAGACTTCCGCCAATTAGGGATCGGCGACAAGCTGGCAAAAGAAATCATCGGGCATCTGCGCAAGCTCGACACTTAGCAAATGTAACTTTTGGAGTAACCTTTAAAAAGGAATTGATCCATTTTTAGACTCATGATATAATCCGATTCAAACAGAATAGTTAGCCTCACTTCCATTATGGAGTGAGGTAGAGGCGCGAAAACCAAGAGTACCACCCTGAGATCGGGTATCTGTGAAGGGGACGGGAAAGGGGAATTCGCCGAAGTGTGGAGGGAAACCCGCTTTTCTCCATGCTGGGCCTGCGTTGAACAAATGCAGGACTGTCATCTGCACAATGACCAATTGTCAGATGGAGAGCTATCTCACGGTGTGTCAATGTGAGTTTTGATGGTGATAACTGTCAATCTTCGTTGTCCGCGTGTATTGGGAGGGAGGAACCGGTATGTCGAAACAGTAGGCAGCGGCAGGTCTTATTCCTTGTCGGTGCCTTTTTTGTAAAATAAAAATGCAAGACTTTTCCTTATAGAGAAAATAGTGAAAAACCATACGATACGAGATAAATACCAACATTGGATATGAGAAAAAGGGAGAGAAGCCGCATGGGGTTGATCGTGCAGAAATACGGAGGCACCTCTGTAGGTACCATTGAGCGAATTTTACGAGTTGCGGATCGAATTATCAGCTACAAAGAGGAAGGACATGATGTGGTAGTCGTTGTCTCTGCGATGGGGAAATCTACTGACGTATTGGTAGACATGGCCAAGCAGATTAGCGCATACCCATCCGAGCGTGAAATGGATATGCTGCTGACCACGGGGGAGCAAGTATCGATCGCGCTTTTGTCGATGGCCTTGCATACAAAAGGCTACGACGCTATTTCTCTTACGGGCTGGCAAGCTGGAATCACCACGGAGGCGATTCACGGAAGAGCGCGGATCAAGCAGATTGATCCCGAGCGGATTCAATCCGAGCTCGGACGCGGTCGTGTGGTCATCGTGGCAGGATTCCAAGGGATCAGTGACGAAGGTGAAATTACGACGCTCGGCCGCGGTGGATCGGATACATCTGCGGTTACACTTGCAGCGAGCTTGAACGCTGAGAAATGCGAAATCTTTACAGACGTGTCCGGGGTGTATACAGCTGATCCACGAATGGTTCCAGCTGCGAGCAAGCTGGATACGATCTCGTATGATGAGATGCTGGAGCTGGCGAACCTCGGTGCAGGGGTTCTTCATCCTAGGTCAGTAGAGGCTGCGAAAAAATACAAGGTAAGGCTGGTCGTCCGCTCCAGCTTTACTGCCGAAGATGGTACGTACGTTGAGGAGGTTGCCAACATGGAAACAGGTAGAGTAGTAAGTGGAGTTGCACATGATGAAGATGTAGCCAAAATCACGGTTGTCGGCATGCCTGCCAAGGTCGGGACGCTCTCCCGTCTGTTCAATACGCTGGCAGACAACCAGGTGAACGTCGATATTATTATCCAAAGCTCTTATGATGCGACTGTTACGAATATTTCTTTTACAGTTGCAGCGGATGACCTGAAAAAAGCACTGGATACGCTGGACAGAAACAAAAACGAGCTTGGTTTTGAAAAAGTCGATTTCGAGGAAAGCTTGACCAAAGTATCCATTGTTGGCTCCGGAATGATCAACAATCCAGGGGTTGCTGCCGAAATGTTCCGCGTTCTGGCAGAAAAAGAAATTTCTATTAAAATGGTATCTACATCTGATATCAAGGTTTCTTGCGTCATTCCAGCCGCCTTGACGGAGCTGGCTGTTCGCAGTCTGCATTCGGCCTATGGTCTGGATGTTGAGGAAACCGCAGTCGTGCACGGCGTATAAAAAATGGATGCTCCCTCTCCCTTCCTTATAGGTAGAGGGGGCATTTTGTTCATGACGCCACTTGTACGGAGATACGTATGTCAGAAGAGCTTTCCATTTCGATTTTGCTAAACGTTTCTCTTTCTTTCCATTGCTCAATCATACCAGCGATGATCCCGGCTTCAAAGGAAAGACTGCATCCTAGTCTTTCTATAGACTGATAGCTAAAAATGGAATGAGTGAGTGAATAGACGATCGTTTGTTTGGTCTCCTCCACGACGTCTAGCTGGCCTAATCCGAGCCGAATAAAAGGCATAATCGGACCTGTTGCAGATTGAATGGGGATTTGGCGGCCCATATTTTTTCCTATCCAATAGAGAATATGGTTTTCACTATCGCCTAGCAGGGTACTAGTCAGCGTTTCGCGTAGAAGATGATAGCCAAGGTAGGGCATATTCATTCTTTCCGCATAGGGAATGGTCTCTGGCGGCAACAGTGCTGCAAGCTGATCCTTCTCTTTCATATGTGCTTCCCTCCTGTCTGTACTAGATTATGAGAAGGGACTCGCATTCATGACATCGTAAGAGAAAAAATAGCTGGACTAAACAAAGTTATTCTATCAATGTATTTAGTACATTGATTGTCTTGACGCTCTGTGTCGACAAGAGTACAATTGGATTTGGTCAAAGTTTTGCCCAACTTTTTCTCGTATTTTGACACATTCCGACAAATTCATTTGATCTAGTGAACGCAGTCTTTTTGTGAACGGCTTCAAGACGCTGTACATAAAATGATCGTGGCGGTTTTGCTATGTCTAATGGGTGAGGCAATGGGTTAGGATATTGGGGAAAGGTCTATCAAAACGGTCGAAGCCGTTTTGGACCGCTTGCGGTGACGCTTGACGTTTTTCACAGAATTGAGAGTTACATACATTGAAAGGGGGACCATTGTATGGCGAAAGGCCATAGCTTTCTCAGTCACAAGCTCCACTCACTTCTTGGTTTGTTTCCGATCGGGCTCTTCCTGCTGTTTCACTTGACAGCCAACTACCAAGCGACCCGTGGAGCCGAAGCTTTTAATCAAACAGTTGGTTTGATTGAAAATGTTCCATTCGTATTGGTGCTTGAATTTGTTTTTATCTACCTCCCGATCCTGTTTCACGCTGTTTACGGTCTCTACATTGCGTTCCAAGCTAAGCAAAACGTAGGGAACTTCGGTTACTTCCGAAATCAAATGTTCTTGTGGCAACGTGTTACAGGAGTCATTACCCTCATTTTTATTGTTTGGCACGTTTGGGAAACACGTATCCAAAAAGCAATGGGTGCACACGTGGATTTTGACATGATGGCAAACATTTTAAGCAGTCCTGCAATGATCGTATTCTACACAATCGGGATTATTAGCACGACTTTCCACTTCTCCAACGGACTGTGGTCGTTCCTGGTTCACTGGGGAATTACAGTTGGGCCGCGTTCCCAGCGCATTGCAACATTCCTGACTTTGGGCGTATTCGTAGTTGTAACCTTCATCGGCTTGCGTGCGATGTCGGCTTTCATTTTGTAGGGATAGGGGGACAAAACTCATGGCAAAAGGTAAACTGATCATTGTCGGTGGAGGTTTGGCCGGCTTGATGGCTACCATCAAAGCAGCAGAAAAAGGCGTTCCTGTTCAGCTGTTCTCCCTGGTTCCGGTAAAACGTTCCCACTCTGTCTGTGCGCAGGGCGGTATTAACGGTGCGGTAAATACCAAAGGGGAAGGCGACTCCACATGGGAGCACTTCGACGATACAGTATATGGCGGAGATTTCTTGGCAAACCAACCGCCAGTTAAAGCAATGTGCGATGCAGCACCTGGCATCATCTATATGTTGGACCGTATGGGCGTTATGTTTAACCGTACGCCAGAAGGTCTGTTGGACTTCCGTCGTTTCGGGGGAACCAAGCATCACCGTACCGCTTTTGCGGGTGCGACAACTGGACAACAGCTCTTGTACGCATTGGACGAACAAGTACGCCGTTATGAAGCTGAAGGTCTGGTAACCAAGTACGAATATTGGGATTTCCTCGGAGCCGTTTTGGACGATACAGGAACCTGTCGCGGGATTACTGCACAAAACATGCGTTCCGGTGAAATTCAATCCTTCCGTGCGGATGCCGTTATTTTGGCAACAGGCGGACCTGGTATCATCTTCGGTAAATCGACGAACTCGATTATCAATACAGGTACAGCAGCGTCTGCGGCGTATCAACAAGGGGTTATCTACTCCAATGGTGAGATGATCCAAATTCACCCAACTGCAATCCCGGGCGACGACAAGCTTCGTCTGATGTCCGAGTCTGCTCGTGGTGAAGGTGGTCGTGTATGGACGTACAGAGACGGTAAGCCTTGGTACTTCCTGGAAGATAAATACCCTGCATACGGAAACCTGGTTCCGCGTGACATCGCGACTCGCGAAATCTTCTCCGTTTGCGTAGACATGAAGCTGGGTATCAACGGCGAAAACATGGTATACCTCGACCTGTCCCACAAAGATCCAAAAGAACTGGATGTAAAATTGGGCGGTATTATCGAGATTTACGAAAAATTCGTTGGGGATGACCCACGTAAAGTTCCAATGAAGATTTTCCCTGCGGTTCACTACTCCATGGGCGGTATGTGGGTAGACTACAACCAAATGACCAATATCCCTGGTTTGTTTGCAGCAGGTGAGTGCGATTACTCTCAGCACGGTGCAAACCGTTTGGGTGCGAACTCCCTCTTGTCCGCAATCTATGGCGGTATGGTAGCAGGTCCAAAAGCGATCGAGTACATCAAAGGCTTGAACCAATCCTCTGATGATCTGTCTTCCACGCTCTTCGACGGCTTCACAAGCAAAGAGCAAGCGAAATACGACAGCATCCTGAAAATGGACGGAACAGAAAATGCTTACCTGATCCACAAGGAACTGGGTGAGTGGATGACTGACAACGTAACGGTAGTTCGTTACAACGACCGTCTGCAAAAAACGGATGATAAGATCGTTGAACTGATGGAACGCTACAAGAAAATCAACATCAACGATACGAATAAATGGAGCAACTCTGGTGCGGCGTTTACCCGTCATCTGTGGAACATGCTCGTACTGTCCCGCGCGATCACAATCGGTGCGCTCAAGCGTGACGAGAGCCGCGGTGCTCACTACAAGCCTGACTTCCCTGAGCGTGATGACGAAAACTTCATGAAGACGACAATGGCGAAGTTCAATGCTGAAACGACTGCGCCTGAAATCTACTATGAAGACATCGACGTATCCCTGATCGCACCACGTAAACGTGACTATACGTCTGACAAGAAGCATTAAGAGAGGAGGAAACTGATCATGGCAGAAAAATTGATTCATTTGATTATCACTCGTCAAGATAGCCCTGACAGCACTCCGTACAAGGAAGAGTTCAAAATCCCTTACCGTCCTGGTATGAACGTGATCAGTGCTTTGATGGAGATTCAACGTAATCCACTCAACGCACAAGGTCAAAAAACGTCTCCAGTAAACTGGGAATCGAACTGCTTGGAAGAAGTATGCGGTGCGTGCTCGATGGTTATTAACGGAAGACCGCGTCAAGCGTGCTCGGCACTGGTTGATAAACTGGAACAGCCGATTCGTCTTGAGCCAATGAGCACCTTCCCTGTACAGCGTGACTTGTCGATTGACCGCAGCCGCATGTTCGATGCGCTGAAACGCGTAAAAGCGTGGGTTCCAATCGATGGTACGCATGATCTGGGGCCAGGTCCTCGCATGCCGGAAGTTGAGCGTCAATGGGCGTACGAGCTTTCGAAGTGCATGACGTGCGGTGTTTGCTTGGAAGCTTGCCCGAACGTGAATGCGAAGTCTGACTTCATCGGTCCGTTTGCGATTTCGCAGGTTCGTCTGTTCAACCAGCATCCAACGGGTATGATGAACAAGCATGAGCGTCTGGAAGCTCTGATGGAAGATGGCGGTATCGGTGATTGCGGTAACTCGCAAAACTGCGTACAGGCATGTCCAAAAGGCATTCCGCTGACAACTTCGATTGCTCACATGAACAAAGAAACAACCAAACATGCAGTGAAGAAGTTCTTCTTCTCCTAATTGTTTGAAATAGATAAGGCGTGCACCGGTGATCCGGAATGCACGCCTTTTTTCCATGTCGCTGTAGTGGAGAGAAGAATATTTCCAGTCTAGGCTCCAGGCTCCGTCCTGCTGGGGTTGAGACTGGCCGCTCCGAAGGGATTTGCGGGGAAACGCAAAAGTGGTAGCCGCTTCGTCGCGTGGGCACGTTGCGTTTCTGTTGCCCGCAAATCCTTCTCCGCTGGGTGGGACTCCACAAGTCGCTACGTCTGGAAATATTCTTCTCTGTCGTGACTTACTGCATTCTTCAATCTTTTAATGCTTTTAAAACCCGTTAACACGGAAAGTTCGTAGAGGAAACAGGAGAAAAAAGCGAAGATCTTTGGTACACCGACCGAGACGCAATGCAAAAAGCGAAACACGCTCTTAAGCGTCCACCTCTGAGAAGCATCCTGAAAGGATCACTTTGGACGCGGTTTCGCTTTTTGCATGGAGTCGGGCAGTGAATCCGCCAGCGGGTGGGACAAGAATCTGAGCGTTTTCTCCTGTTTTCTCCCCACCACAATATCAACGTGCAAGGAGTTTATTCAATTCGACTCGATAACCGCCGCCACCGCCAGCTTTTCAAAGATGCTGACGAACTGCTGGAGTTCATCCTCGCTGAGGTGAGAAAACATTTTATTTAGTTGTTCTCTCCGATTCTGCTTGGCTACTTGCAAAATTTTTTTGCCAGAATCACGCAAGCTGATATAAACGACTCGGCGATCTTCCTCATCACGATCACGGGCGACGAAGCCGTGTTTATCCAAACGGTCGACCATTGCTGTGATTGCGCTTGGTTTGACCCCCATTGATTCAGCCAACTCTCCAACCGTGCATTGTTCCTTCTGTTCCAACTGATGAAGAATGTAAAATTGTGGGCCAGTTAAACCAGAGACAGGTTCAGCTAATTGCGTTCCCATCGTGCGCATAATGGTACGAAACGCCTCCTGCAAGCGCTCAAGCGTATCTGTAGAAGGGGAGGGCATTGCTCGTATCATCTCCTTATTTGATCTATTTCTTCGTGAGCAAGAATATTTGATATGTAATATTTAATGCACTTAAATATAGGCAGAAAACACATCGTTTGTCAACCTTCGCGAAAAGAAGGGAATACCCAAGCGATTCCTAGTGAAAACTGAAAACATAATGGAATGACTTCCAGCAAGGGGGCAAACGATGAAGAAAAAGGTATGCAGCATTGGATTGATATTGGCTTTGCTTCCCGCAACGACTGTGAGCACAACAGCGTTTGAAGGAACGGCGACCATTCGTACGCAGATTTTACAGGATCTCGCGGATATGCACCAGCCATTACATACAGGCAAGGCGGACAAGGAATATAAAGCGAAAGCAGATGAATGGCAACGACAAGAACTGCTACTGCGAGGTGAGCAATTAAAATCCGCGCCTGTCGATTCGCTGGAAATGATTGAGGCGACTAAGGCTTGGGAGGAAGCGGGGGTAAAAGGGGAAGGGATGCTCGTTTCCGTGATCGATACGGGAGTCAATCCGCGTCACCCTGATTTGCCTGCCCCACATGATAAGCGTTCAGCCATGCAAAAATCAGGCTCTTCCCAGAAGGTGATTCCTGGCTTTAACTGGGCTGACCGTACGCAAACAACGGAAGACGTATCGGAATCCCAGCATGGTATCCATGTGGCGGGAATTATTGGTGCGAACGGAAAAGTAAAAGGGGTTGCTCCCGAAGCACAGCTCATTAGCCAAAAAGTATTTTCCAACTATCAAAGCGAGGTACCTGGGCTAGGTGAATCGATTTTATTTGCAATCAATGATTCCATTACGAAAAAAGCAGATGTCATCAACTTGAGTCTCGGTTCCTCAGCGGGTTATGTGGATGAAACAAATGTAGAGCAAATGGCTGTGAAGCGAGCAGTCGATAATGGGATCGTAGTAGTGGCAGCCGCCGGCAATGATGCGTATTTCGGCAGTGATAAGGTACGAGCACAGAATCCGGATATCGCCATGATCGGTTCTCCAGGCTTGAGTCCTGATGCGTTTTCAGTTGCTTCTGTCAACGCTACAGCACTGGCTGGCTATAGCTTTACGGTGCAAGGAGTACCCGGTATGGAGAAAGTCGTGTATTTATCGGGCTATGTGGAAGGCGGGGGTGCAATAAACCCAGTCATGACGCTGATGAAGCCGTATCCGCTCGTCTATATGGGGAAAGGGAAGAAGGAAGACTACAATGTTTCCGTAAAAGATAAAGTGGTATTGCTCGAGAGAGGGGACATTTCATTTGACGAAAAGCTGCGTCTCGCCAAAGAAGCAGGAGCAGTTGGTGCTGTCATCTACAACAATGAAATGGGACCACTGATTATCAGTGCGGAGCATGCCAAACAAATCCCGGCTGTTTCAATTTTGAAGCACATGGGCGAGCAAATGGCACAAGCGATTAAAAAAGGCAAGAAAGTGACCGTCTCCTTTAACGGTGAATATGGACAAAATCCAATGCCCTACCCAGACGGTGGAACGATCTCTGCTTTTTCATCATGGGGACCAACGCCCGATTTGCAGTTCAAACCGGAGATTGCAGCTCCAGGTGGGGGCATCTTGTCACTCACGCGAGAGTCTGAATATGCCGTGAAAAGTGGTACTTCAATGGCGACGCCACATGTGGCAGGCGGAATGGCTTTGCTGAAGCAAGGCTATCTCAAGCAAGGGCGGAACCTACAAGGCAGATCGCTAGTCGATACGTTAAAGGCTGCGGCTATGAATACAGCAGAGCCGATTATCGATCCGCAAATCAGCGTTGCAGCAGCGGATAAAGAGAAAGCAAAAAAAGTACCTTACAGCCCACGGGTTCAAGGGGCAGGTGTGATGCAAATCGCAAAAGCGATCAAGACCCCAGCCATCGTTGTGACTGCAAAAGGAAAAGCAGGCGTCTCGTTAGGAGAGATCGGGAATTCAACGACCTTTTCTCTGTTTATCAATAACAAGTTTGGCAAAAAGCCGATTACGTATCAACTGCAAAATGAGTTTGGCGTCTTGACCGACTTGCGCAAGAATGGGATCAACATGCTGACCGATACTCTTTTCGAGGGGGCAGAACTGCAATTTTCAGCACCGAAGATTACCGTTGCCCCAGGGAAGTTAGAGGAAGTGAAGGTAACGCTCACGATTCCGCAAGGCTCCGCACGCAATCAATTTGCAGAAGGATTTATTTCCTTTCAACCAGATGATAAGGAGCTGCCTACGTTGCGCACGCCGTTTTATGGCTTCTATGGCGATTGGGATGAACCAAGGATTATGGATCAGCCCGTATGGGAGGCAGAAAGCCAGGAAAAACGCACAGGTGTCAAGACAACCTGGTATCATGATAAACGCAATGACAAGTGGCGCTATCGCGATTATCTAGGAGTTTCAGGTGTTAAAGCCGATGGCGGTGCGAAAGTCGATCCCAATCATATCGCCTTTTCGCCAAACGGGGATGGGCATTATGATGTCGCTGCTCCTTCGATTACGTTTTTGCGGAATGCCCGTCATATTATCGTCGAAGTAACAGACCAGTCAGGCAAGCCGATTCGCACTCTTGTTCGTGATGAAAAGGTGAGCAAGTTCGACCAATCCAAGCTGGGGACCCCATACTATTATACGGAAAAGGAAGCGTGGAGCTGGGACGGAAAGATCTTTTCACCGCAAAAAGGCGCCTATATACAGGCACCTGATGGGCAGTACCAATTCTCCATTAAGGCCAAAATAGACGATCGCAATGCAAATTGGCAATCGATGACACTTCCCATCCGCGTGGATACAAAAGCTCCTGTAATTACAGCTTCTGTGTCAGGAAATCGGGTTCAGTGGAGTAGCCGTGATAAAGATATCCAGGCCTATTTCCTTTATGTAAACGGCAAAAGAGTAGGAGGCCCCTATTCTCCAAAAGTGTCCAGCACACTCATTAATCAGCCGGATAAAAAAATGAGTGTGGTAGCGTATGATTACGCGGGGAATATCAGTGTGGCACATATAAACGGGAAAAGCGACAGCACCCCGCCATTTGTGGAGTTTCCGGATGATTTGTTTCCTTATTTGAAAATATCCAAGCAGCCGGATGTGGCCTTCAGGGGCAAAGTGACAGGCGAGGATATGATGGACAGAGTGCGCTTGTCGATTAACAAAACGCCTGTAAAGCTGGCGACGGATGGATCATTTGAAACCATCCTGCGATTAACGGAAGGCCTCAATTATGTGATGTACAGTGCAATGGATATGTATGGAAACAAGCGCCAATTCACGCAGCGGGTCATCGTCGATACGAGTCCTCCGACATTGCAATTGCTAAACGATGGCAGCGAAGACGTACAGTTCGATCCAGCAACTAAGAACATGCTGGTTCCGGTCCGCTTCATGTACAGAGATCAAACCTACAAAGGTCAGGTAAGTATCAACGGGCAAATCGTGTCCTACTTTGAAGAAGAGCAATTGGAAATCCCTGCGCAAAAATACGTAACGCAAATTTTGAGTATGAAGCAGGGAGAAAATCGCATTTTACTCGAAGGAAAAGACGGCGCAGGCAATCAAAGCATGCTAATGGTGTATGCGTATGTGGATGCAAATGCAGGGGCTGTTGTCATAAGCAATGGGGAGCAGCGTATATCCTACAAGGCGCGAACAGTGCCAGCTCCGACGATACAGCTTCCTAACAAACAGCTGGAAGGGCAGGAAGGCGAAGCACTGCCCATCGAAGGGAAAGTGACAGGTGCTGGTGCTGTTAACCTCCAAATCAACTACGGATCAAAGAGCTTTCAGACCAACGCGAATGATCATGGGCTTTTTCGCTTGGTGCTTCATGAGGTAGAGGAAGGCAAGCAAAAACTGACGGTTGTTGCTACCGATGCGCTGGGTAGGGAAGCCCGAGCGGAGATGAACGTCGTCGGAAAGAAAAAATAGGCTAGCTGGCCCGTCAGTAGCAGATAAACGGCTATTGCCGGGCCAAATTTTTTTTTTGGAGGATACTATTTGATGTTTTACCACGGGATCAATTGGGAATATGTTACGAGAGAGTACCCAGTGCTCTCACCGAGAAGGACAGCCAGAAGGAAGCGTGGGGCAGAGCAATTGTTGGATCGCATTCATCTGATCGAACAATTCGGTTTGGAGCCTGTTCATTTGCTTGAGGCCGATGAGCATTACGATGATGTCCGCTGTATACAGGAATGCTTGGAATTTGGGGATACTGTTTTTGCCTTTGATCAAGTCGAGCTACCGATGTGGCAATTGAGTAAGCATGAGGTCGGTGTAGAAATATTAGACTTGCGAACGTGCACGACCATCTATACCATTCGTCATGAGACAAAAGTAGAGGATTATTTTCCCGGTATACCTTGTTTTCGTGACCTTATGCCTATGAAGTTTTCGTAATCCTATTGCATCTGCCAAAAAGCGACATTATGATAGTCCTATACGAGTACAACCTCTAAGAGTGAATTGCCCGGGAAAGGAAGAGAATGCAGATGATAGTCCAGTACCTTGATCCATTTCTTGAATCAGCTTCGTCCGTGATTCAACAAGTATGCAATGTCGACATTTCGCGTGGAGAGTTAGCTGAAAGAGAATGGAGCCATGTAGAAGGCCATACATGGATTCGAATCGGAATGACAGGCCAATTACAAGGTGAGGTCTTTTTCGGTCTGCAAGAGGAATTGGCTTTGCGCATTGTCTCGGCCATGATGGGCGGCTATCCCGTGCAAGAGATGGATGAGCTCGGTAAAAGTGCCATTTCCGAGTTAGGGAACATGATTTCCGGGAATGCGAGCACGCTTTTATCCAATCGAGGTGTTATTGTAGACATTACCCCGCCCTTATTTCTACACCAGCATGACTTGAAAGACATGGCAGGGACAGCATTGACTGCACCGCTCGATCTTCATGACATGGGCAGACTGGATATTCAAATAATTGTGATAAGATAGGGCGGCTAATGGCCGTCTTTTTTGTGAAGGATACGTACCCACGCTTTATCATTTAAAGGAGGGATAAAAAGAGATGGATCATTACTTCTCGATCTGCTCAGCTGAGATGTATTACGAGAAATACATGGCCTTTTTATTGGAAAATTACGACCAGCTTCGCATGCCATATTCCTATCCTGTGGCGCTCAGTTTTCTGGCGAGTCCTGTTTTACTGGAGGGGAAAGCATTTCTTTGCTTCAACGATGACGATGAAGTGATCGGTGCCTTTTCATATATTTACGGGACAGGTGAAAATCAGTACGAAGACAAGCATATCGTTCAAATTCAGGTGGTCTATTTTTTGGAACAGTATCGCAGCAGTCGCCTTTTTTTGCACGCCCTTCAGTATGTAACCGAGTATATTGCCTATATGGAGGAGGACGTGAAGGAGTTTCGATTCTGGGCTTCCTCGGACGACTCTTTACGCAAATTGTTTACCAAGATTGCAGAACGGGTAGCTTCTGTGGAAACGACAAACGGTCCATTGGATGAATATCGCGCATCTTTTTTGGCTTGGCAATCCTATGCAGCACGGTTTCAACATGAACCATTTTTCTAATCCAAGAAGGAGACGTCACGATGCTGTTCGTCATCAAAAACCTGTTTAGCTACATACGCCCCTATAAGCTCCTGAGTTCCCTTTTTTTCCTCACGCTTGCTCTCGATCTGCTTTTTTTATCCTTGGCACCTCTCAGTTTCCAGATGATCATTGATAAAGCGATTGTTCCCAAAGATATGCACGTTTTCACAGTCATCCTGTTAGTATTGGCGATTAGTGGGTTTATCTGTGTCAGCGCTGGAATAGTCAGTGATTATGTGCTGGCAAAACTAAATGCACGTGTGCAAAATGATTTGCGGCAAAAACTGTTTGCACATATGCAGCATTTGCCGGTCAGCTATTTCCACAAAACGCGTTCGGGCGAACTGGTCTCTCACTTTTCAGTGGATTTGCCTGTCATTGACAGATCGTTAGCGATTCTCTTCACGACCGGTATTCAGTCATTGGCGGTCGTGACGATTAGTACGATGGTGTTGTTTTACTTGGAATGGGTGATGGCGCTGTGTATTTTGGTGGGGGCAATCTTGATCTTCTCAGGCCCATATTTGCTTGGCCGACGTGCCCACGCAGTCAATGCCGCATACAAAGAACAACTCGCGGCTATGACGAATGATGTCCAGGAAAACACGAGAGCGCAAATGGTTATCAAGGGCTTCAATCTGCAAGCTGTCATGATCGATAAATTCAATGAAAGACTCAAATTGTTGTTGGTCAGCAACTACCGCAAAAATTTGATGGCAGCGAAGCTGGAACGAATCCCTGCGCTATGCTTACTACTCATCAACTTTACGATTATCGGCTTCGGTTCCTATTTGGCACTCACCGGGCGAATCTCTGTCGGTTCGCTTGTCGCCTTTTTTACCATGTATACGTCGATGGGGAATGCAGTGTTTAATCTGACCTTTACGCTCCCGCTGATGACAGATGCACAAGTCAGTATGGAGCGTATCCAGAAGGTGCTGAATGAACCTAGTGAAAAAGTCGACCATTCTGCGGAACAATTGGATTTACGTACGACTGAAGTGTCCGTCAAAAATGTTACGTTTGGCTATCAGGAAAATCAGTTGTCCATCAAGCAGGTCAGCATGCAGATTCCGGCTCGGAAAAAAGTGGCAATTGTTGGCTCCAGCGGGTCTGGAAAAAGCACGATCGTTCAGCTGCTACTAGGCTTTTATCAACCTAGTTCTGGTCATATCGAGATAAACGGCACAAAACTAGATGAATGTAATCGGGGAGCCTTCCGCAAGCATGTAGGGGTCGTTTTTCAGGATCACTTTCTTTTTCACGGAACAATAGCCGAAAACATCCGGCTCGGCAAACTCGATGCGACCAGCGAGGAATTGAGGATAGCTGCACAGCAAGCGGAGATCCATGACTTTATCATGTCTCTACCTGACCAGTACGAAACACTAGTTTTGGATGGGGGAAGCAACCTCTCAGGGGGACAAAGGCAGCGACTTGCCATTGCTCGAGCGATTGTGCGCAATCCTTCTCTACTCATTCTGGATGAAGCCACTTCTGCTCTCGATCCCATTTCAGAGGCTTCTATTAACAAGACTTTTGCGAAGCTTTCCAGAGATCGGACTGTCATTACGGTGACACATCGTTTGTCGACGATAACGGACATGGATCAAATATTTGTGCTGGAGCAGGGGGAACTAGTCGAGCAAGGGACACATGTTCAACTGTTGCAAAAGCGGGGCTATTACAGACGGCTATGGGACAAGCAAAGTGTTTTGACTGTGACAGAAGGCAATGCGGATGTTTTAGGTGCTGATATGCCTGATATTTTACATCTCTTCCATACCGAGACGTTTACGGCTGGACAGACGATCATTCGGGAAGGAGAAGCAGCAGAGAAGTTTCACCTCCTCGCACGAGGAAAGGTAGACGTATCCCAAGCATCTGCTGAATCTGAGGAGCAGATTCACCTTGCGATCTTGGAGGACGGGGATCACTTTGGAGAAACAGACTTAGCAGGTGCTTTACAGACAACAACTGTGACAGCTCTCACCTCTTGTGTTGTTATGACCTTACCTTTAAAGGTATACCAGTACTTCACGTCCCAACACTCGACGGTTGGCAAGAACGTCCAACACCCGATACGTTAACCAACAGAAAAAAGAGAGGCAGTGTGCAAAGAATGCATGTCCAATTTAGAAAATGTACCAGTGACCATGATTTTGCTCAATTTACGCTATTCTTTATGCGCAATCGATTGGAATTTAGTCGAATGTTTTCCCTCAGTGATACGCTTGCTCATATTTTGACGTTTCTCCCGGATTCTCATTTGATCCTGATAGAAGGCGAGCGAGGTAAATTGGTCGGATGGGGCCATTATCAATACATGACAGCAGAAAGGCAACCAGACCCAGAGGGCGAAATTTGCTATATCCATTCCGTCATCGTCGAAGAAAAATATCGAAAAAGCAGGGTATTTCTGAAAGGCTTTCGCTATCTTATCAGACAGGTTCAAACAGAAAACGCACAAGTGAAACAGGTGACCTTTTGCGCTGATGCTGAACATGCCTATCTGAACCGGCTCTATTCGAAATTTGCACAGGTTGCAGGGGAGCAGGAGGGCTACTACGGACAAGAAAACATCTACATGTCCGAAATCAATCAGCTCGCTTCCTATCTGGGAATGGACGCAATTGACGTTAAATAAGGAAAAATGCTATTCTTAAGAAGATATTGTCAGAAGGGAGGTCTATCAGATGATTCCAATGGTACCACGTTTGAAAGATGGAGTAAGAAAACCTTTTACTGCTTCGATTCAAAATCTTCTCATGAAAAATGAGCAGCTGCGTGTAGCTACTTCTTCTACGAAGTAATCGATCAGCTATCATCTTTTTCGAATCAACTGTTCCCATGAATGGAGAAGTGGTTGACAGGCTATCCTGCTCAACCACTTTTTTATTTCTGTTTGAATAGAATTAAAAAATAAAATATTTTCTATTGTCTGGATGATTTTTAATAGATAGTGTATTGTTGGAAATAGTAAGGAGGTATGAGAGCTTGACCTATGTAAAACAATTAATTGGGATGTTTTTCCTAGTGATCGTCGTTTGCGGTGGGCCGTTCATGCTATATACGCAAAAGGAAGAAATTGTGTTCGAACCGGGAAATATCGTAGTTCATACGGTGTATCTGATTCAGCAGATTGCAGAAGGCTCTCTCGGAACCTATTATTCGGGGCAAACGGAAAGGAGCATCGCGGAGGATATCCTGCCATTTGCCATTAGCTCCTTTGAACTACTATTCGCAAGTGTTAGTGTCGCAGTCCTAGCTAGTATTATTTTTGGATTGTTATTGCAGCGCTTTCAGATTGTGCGTCAATTTCAAAAGGTTCTGAATCTGCTTGCCACGATTCCTGATTTTATCCTGATTGTTGTCTCGATTGTGGGTGCGGTCGGATTCTACAAGATGACAAACATTCGAATTATCACCCTGTCACCTGTAAGTGACTCTGAGAGTACCTGGTTTCCGATTACGCTACTGTCAATTGGACCGACGATATTCCTCATGAAGGTAGTCAGCCTGAAATATGCACAAATCGGCGGCGAAGACTACATTAAAACAGCACTTGCCAAGGGGATGGGGATCTGGCATGTTCTCATTCACCACGTCTATAAAAATATCAAACCGTTTCTCATTGCTGATTTAAAGAAGACAATTGCGATTTCGGTAGCCAACTTGTTTATTGTCGAGTACTTATTAAACGTCGTAGGATTGACCCGCTTTATTTTCAGCAAAGATGGCGGTTACGAGTTCAATGCTGCCGTCATGGGACTGTTAGGTATTATTTTGCTATCCATTTTGGTCTATGTATTGATTCGTCTCATTCTGTATGTGATTGAACGCGCGGTTGTGTATAAATAACCCAGACTTCTTTTGGAATGAGTGAGGGTATGGTATGAGGAAACGGTTCAATTGGGCTTTATGGCTAGGCAGTATCTTGGTAGTCATTCTCATGGTTATCGGTGTAGCCGGACCCTATTTGGCCCCCTATGACGTCGATTACCAGGTGAAAGTGCGCAATGAGATGGTGAACGGGAAGCAAGTGATTATTTCACCTCCTTTGGCACCCTCAAGCGAGCATCTGTTGGGTACGGATAAATGGGGCTATGATTTACTAACAAAACTGCTCCACGGGGCACCGTACACCATTTTTATTACGCTCATGATTGCGTTATTGCGATTATTGATGGGGGCATGGATCGGACTGTATATTGGAATATTGGACAAGCAGCAGCGCTGGTGGATTGCGATTGAGAACGCCTGGGGATACATGCCTATATTTATTCCTGTCTATTTTTTATTGAAAGGAATCAATATCAATCCCGAATTGCCAACGTTTACGCTCGTATTGTTTTTCATAGTGGTTGTGGCTGTGCTAGGGACGCCTTCGGTAGCTGCGTCCATCCGTCAAAAAACGGAGCAAATCAAGGAATCGCAGTACGTTTTAGCTGCGACTTCGCTGGGGGCCGGGCGGGATCAGATCATCTTTCGACACATCCTACCGCATTTGAAGGAGCATCTGGTCATTGTCCTGGTAACAGAGATGATCGCCACCATGACGTTGATGGGGCTTCTCGGGATATTTGGTCTTTTTGTAGGCGGCACGATTATGTACTATGACCCAGTTGAGTATCACTCGACCACACACGAATGGGCAGGACTGCTCGGGACTTACCGAAACTTTGTCTACACGAATTACACGTGGATTTTCCTGATCCCACTTGCTGCTTATCTGGTTGCAATTGGTTCCTTTAGTCTACTGGCCAAAGGATTGCGTGATAAATTCGAACAGACGTATAGTCGTACCCCATTTATTTAAGCAGCTGGTCAATTTTCAGCATGAGAGATAAGTGAGGTTTTTGAATGAAAAGACGATTCCATTTTTCTTTATGGCTAGGAAGTATTTTCGTGCTCGCTCTGATGGTGATCGCTGTGGTGGGTCCTTACTTGGCTCCCTATGATCTGGAATATCAGGCGAAGATGCGTCAGGAGATTGTGAACGGGAAACAAGTCATGGTCTCTCCACCCTTACCACCGTCAGAGGAACATCTGCTCGGCACGGACAAATGGGGGTATGATTTACTAACCCTCTTGCTCCATGGAGCGCCATACACTGTTTTTATTACCCTTGCGATCGCATTCATTCGCGTGTTACTTGGTACATGGATTGGACTCTATATCAGTATTCAAGATAAAGAGCAGCATTGGTGGATGGCGATTGAAAATGCATGGAGCTATATGCCTGTGTTTATCCCCGTGTATTTTCTTTTGAAAGGGATCAATGTGAACTCCGAGCTGCCGACTTTCACGCTCGTTCTGCTATTCATAGGGCTTGTCTCTGTCCTTGGAACTCCTTCTGTAGCCTCTTCTGTACGTCAAAAGGCCGAACAAATTAAGGAATCCCAATACGTCTTGGCTGCCATTTCACTGGGAGCTGGACGGAATCAAATCGTCTTTCGCCACATCTTGCCACATTTGAAGGAACAGCTCATTATTATCTTGGTGACAGAAATGATCGCTGTCATGACCTTGATGGGGCTTCTCGGCATATTTGACCTGTTTGTTGGTGGAACCAAAATGACCTTTGACCCGATTTTGTATCATTCTATTACACACGAATGGGCCGGGTTGCTCGGGTCTTATCGAGGCTTTATTTACAGTAACTATACGTGGATTTTTCTCGTACCGCTGGGGGCATTCATGATCGCCATTGGATCGTTTAGCTTGTTGGCAAAAGGGTTGCGTGATAAGTTCGAACAAACGTATAGTCGTACTCCTTTTATTTAAGGTGTGGTGCCCTTGGTTTTTACGAATCAAGGGCACTTTTGGTTGATCCGGTTAAAAATAGTGGAATGGAAGCCGAATTGTAGGGAGCAGTATATGTGTCGGCTGAATAGACTGGAGTGTCGGGGGCGGTGTTGGCCTTGGGTTCCGATGGCAATCTCATCAGGCGAGGCGAACTCGTCGCGATCTGAACGGGGGACAACTGGCGACCATCGTCGTCTCGAACGGAAAAATTCACGGCGGATGTCGAAGAGGTTTCTCAGCGGTGTTCGGAACCCATTGCCCATTTTCTGAATAGGATGTAAGGCAAAAGCCTAAAATCCTTGAAATTCCGGCACCATCACCCACCCCCCATCATAGGATAAGGTGACTCTGTAATCCCTCAACCTTGTTCCTGTAGAGCCCACAAGGAGGGGTGGCACGATTGAAGGGTAGCGACCAAACCAAGCCGTTGTTAACGAATCGCGAAAGAGAAGTGTTTGAACTCTTGGTCCAAGATAAGACAACCAAAGAGATTGCCGGACAACTCTTCATCAGCGAAAAGACTGTGCGCAATCACATTAGTAATGTCATGCAAAAATTAGGTGTCAAAGGTCGATCTCAGGCAGTAGTCGAACTCGTTCGACTTGGTGAACTAGAGATTTGAACCCAGTCCACCCAGCCTCCCTTTTCTTCCCTTGGTCGGAAGGGAGGGTTTTTTTATATTCAACGATTTATCACTAGCTTCATTTGATAAATCGCCCTCCCAGAAACTTATCTTGCAGATGATATATGTACCAGGCGGTTCTTCATCTAATATTCCGAACATGTTGTTACAAACCCGCGAGCTGATGCCGATTGCATTTCGACGTCAGCTCGCGGACTAGATGCATTGCCATGTGCTCTTTGTTTTAGCCAATTTTCCTGATCACTTTCGAATTTTCACCTGAACTGATAATGATCCATCCTTCAGGAACAGGCGAGGCTTGCAGTACCTCAATTTGCGTTCCGTTAGGAGCACTGGAAACCAGAGGTCAATTGTTGCAGCAGGTCTTGCAAAAAAAAGAAGCGACTATCATCCTTTATACGAAATACCAATATATACCATTTTATCACAAAAACAATCCTCGCAACTTTAGGGGAAATTGTCGAATAGAGTTAAGATTGACAATATCTCGAATGATTAAAGGAGGTGCCACATGGAGGCAGTTGTGCGATTTGGCCAGATGAGAGCATTAAAAGAATAGAAAAGCGCCCAATTTCTCCGAGATGTGTATGGAAGGCTCCAATGCTCCGCTTCCATTCGCGGTAATTAGATTCTCGTCACGGACAGTTTGAGCCTACTTAATGTTGATCTCCTCTGTATTTTGGGACTCCTTGCTTCTCTGCATTCGGTTATTGCATTGGAAAAAACGGACTGACTCTTCCTGGATGGTAAGGAATGGAACCAGTTTCCCGGAGCAATTTAACGTAAGAGTAAAAGGGTGAAATAAACAATAAAATAAAAAGAGGCCTCCAGTAGGAAGCCTCTATCAATTAGCGGGATGGTTTATGGAGTGGTGACTTTAACTGATCCGCTGACTTTGCCAACGCCACTGTTGTTTACTCTAATATAGTATTCACCTGGTGGTAATACCTGGGTGCTGGTAAAGCTGAATGCACCTGTTCCTTCAAATCGTTCACTACCATAGGATGTAGCAGTACCGTCATAATGTGGTTTCATTATTTTATAAGAGACCACAGGAGTACCAGTAGCAGCACCATTACCTCGCTGAGTCACATTTAGAGTAATTTTAGTGGGTGTAGTAATGTAAATCCCTTGAAGATCTGCAAAGCTCCTGTTACTTAGTTCTGCAAAGGTACTATCAAGTAATAACGTAGCTGGAGCTACTGTATTCGATGACTGTTGGGAATTGGCGGCTAGTGTATCTGAGGGCAGAAAAAAGGATACAGAAAGTACTGTCACCAAAGCAGCTTTACCAAACCGTTTCAATTCTATCATCTCCTGTCCGCATATTCTATTAAACATTACCAATATTTACAATTTATTACAATGTTTTTCGTTACGAAATAACTTTGCTTTCAATTGGTACGATGAACCCTAAGGAGTGACTTGAACCCAGTCCACCCAGCTCCCTTTTCTTCCCTTGGTCGGAAGGGAGAGTTTTTTTGCTCAACCATTTAATCACAATGTGTAGGGAGGAAAGTGAAAGCCGTCAATCATGAAAAAAGCAATTTGTAGAGGTACCAACATACCCCAATTCCAAGGAGAATCCAAATGAGAATGAAAAGTACGCCAATAATCCAATTTTTCGGTTTACCTTTAGTGAGAAGCTGTTGAGCTTTTTCTCGACAATCACTAATCACTGGTTCAGGTATAAGCTTTAATGCTAGCCATATCCCTAGTGGAACTAAAATGATGTCATCCAAGTACCCCAAAATTGGGATGAAGTCAGGGATTAAATCTATCGGACTAAAGGCATATGCTACAACGAGAATTGCAAATAGTTTTGCATACCAAGAAACTCTGGAGTCCTTATATGCAAAATATAATACATATGCTTCTAATTTTAAGCTTTTGGCTTTTCTTTTTATAGTTTGAAAGAAGGTTGCTTCGGCCAACGATATCACCTCAAGAGTAATGTAACAAACGATATGGTTTCATTCAATTCAACTCCATAAAAAAAGCCTGCAGCAAGATAGGTTTCATCTTGTGCAGGTTAACAGTCGCTTAGGTGAAATTGTTAGAAAGGTCTTCTAATTACCTTAATTCTCCGTGCTCCATTGCGGATAAGTCTTTGCGCTCGTTGACGGCTGATTCTTACAAGTACTGAAATATCGGTGGAATTTTCCACGTCAAAGACTGAGAAAAACCGACCATTAGCGAACAGTACACCTTTAAATTCAACTTCCAATCCTGGGCAGGCTCGCGGTCGTGTGTTCTGAATTATAGTACGCATTACACCTGCTTTAATGAGCGCCCTCGCTTGTTGGGGCGTCGTACGAACTGCAAAAACAGGGTCAATTTCAACTCCAGGCACCTTTGCTTCTACTTCAACAATTAGGAAAAATCTGTCTCCAATCTGTGCAATGCTATTTGCCCCGATTGTAATCGGCTGTGTTGCCATGAGAGATATCACCTCCTTGTACCAAAATATGCAGGTGGTCACGAAGGGGACAAGGGCATCACTACAATTTTTCAAATTTGGTATTTGAACTAGACTCAAAAGCGGATGGGAAATAAAGGGCTAGTAGTAAATTACGATGTGCGTAAAGTTGACACTAGTGAGTTGGCAAACACCTGCTTTGTTCTCCGGCCAGAAATAGATGGCGCTGCAGTAGATATCTGGAAGTTACGACCAATGAAATCATGGGTGCATGATGCGTTTTTGGGGGAATTCACCAATGGGATAACAGCTAAGTGAAGAACGTGACACGACACATGATTTTATGGCGGGTGTTGAATGGTTTTACTCGATCCTAAAAGGATCGAGTAATCAAAAAGTCCCTGGCGGTCGGGGATGAGTGCTAACGGGTGGTATCGGTGGGGGATCAGGATGGAGTGGAGGGAGTGGTACAGGAGTTGGTGGGTGTGGATCCAGACTGTGTGGTGGCCAAGGGGCAGGTGGATGAGGGAATGCCCCCGGTGGCGGGAATTGTGGATCGGGTAAGTTACAATCTGGTGGACAATCAGATTTAGGTTTGGGATCGTCATTTGTTTGAGTCAAACTGAACTACCTCCTTTCATTGTTTTTAGTATCTAGAAATTGAAAGGGGATTATACGAATTTATCAGATGATCCTTTGGATCGATAGGAACGCTGGTTCGTATTATTTAAAATCGGGATCATGCTTTTCCAATACTCCTTTGGCTTTCAAAAGAACGAAGTACATGTATGTGATTATGGCGGGGATCAAATAGGATAAAAAGGTTCCTCCAATATTCCAACCATTAAAATATTGTACTTTGCCAAAATAATAGGCGATGGATTCTAAAATAGTTTGGGCAACAGAAAAAAATAGGATCCAGAAATATGGATGGATTCTGGTTCGGAGAATGAGATAGTAAGTAAAGCAGGCAATCACGGGGAATATGCCGAGGTTCATTGGCAGCACAGAAGCGGTCTTGACCTCTAAAACAGGTGTCAATATCCAGTAATGGTTATAAATCCCCCAGACATTCACGATGTACGACAAGACTGATGCAAATGGACCAATCGTGAGAACAATTTTAGGTGATTGTAAATACAACCAAATTCCAAAAATCCAAGGAAATACGAAGCCAAGCAAAATGTTTATTAGCATTGCTTTATTTTCTCCCAAAAACCTTTTAATGAACATTATTGCCGTAGGATACAAGACTTATGACAATGCTCAATTCGACCTAATTTGAACGTTCATTTCTTCGGCAGTTCCGTAAGTTGCAATCCAACCATGATCCATCAATAAATTTAGTCCGAGCACGTCCTGATAAAAGCATGTAGCTGCGGCGATATCCTGGGTGTCTATATTGGCGACGATTCGTTTGACCTTCAACTCGTACCCTCCAAATTATTTGCGTTTTTAGTAATCCTTTGATTATCTTACATGGAATATAAGAGATTAACAAAAAGGTCAATCGATGAGATCATGACAAAATTGCCGTTGAGATACGTAAAAACGTCAACACACCTCTTAACCCATGTAAGAGGTGTGTCTATTTTCACACTTTGCTAAAATGTAAATTTATTTGTCAAGTAGGGAACCGTCGGGAAATGCATTCTTTAGAGAGTCCGCAAGTACAATAATTTTACTCCAATCAAAATTGTATTTGTTAAAAACAGATGCGCTTGTGATGCCGCGCTTAACAACTCTTCCATTTTCTTCATCTAAGAGATAGACAGTTGCACTGTTTTGGAACTTTATCAGTTGAGCATTTTCACCAATGACTTGCCCATCGGGAATACTGCTAAGAGACGAGTATTCCCTAATACCATCCCAACTATTAAACAATTTAAAGTAAACTTCGGCACTAACAATGCCTCTTTTTTTACCATCCATGACCAAATATACAGTTGCACTGTTAGTTTCTTTCACCCGAAACCCATTCAATAGATGTGGATCTATTGCTTTTGCTTGAATTGACTGATTTGACTTTGAAGATGGAGAGGTGGCAGTCGTCTTATTTGATTCAGCATACGATGGTGTAGCCAACATACTAGCTAAAAGTAATGAAGCAGATAGGCAAGACAAAGCTCGCTTCATAAAAACAACTCCTTAATTGTAATTTTTTTCCAATTCAATATGAATTTCTTTGCTATCAATTGTTTTCCTCTGGATGTATGGAGGGATTTGTTACAAAAGTGTGAATACTTAAATGCACCGACCCACAAGAAAAGGAGCAACGCTAAGAAAACTTTAGATATTAGCAACGGTGTAAATCATCTCCTATATGTGGATAGTGATCCCGGATAGGAATGCTAGTCTTAACATGATCGATATTGTGTGGAAATTAAAAAAGCCACCAATCCTTACGGAAGGTGACTGGAATCCTCATTGGTTATTTTGTGGTAAATAATCAGTAGGATTAACTAGAGTTTTTTGTTTCATAACAGAAAAATGCAGCATATCTCCTGTTTCGGACGAGCCTACTTCTGCTATTTTTTGACCTTTCTTTACGGTATCTCCGGGCTTCACAAGAAATGAACCAAAGAGAATGTGACCATAGAGAGTACTGAATTCGGAATTGTGCTTGATGATGATAGTTTCTCCATAGCCTTGATTGCTACCAGCGAAAAGAACGATACCATCATTTGCTGCAAAGATAGCTGTACCTTTAGCGGTTGCATAGTCTAATCCGTTATGACCTTTTGATTCCTTGGTTTCAGGATCAATTTGCAAGCCAAAATCAGAGGAAATGACATAAGTATCATGGATGGGGGCTTCTAACAAAAAGCTTGTCTCGTTCATTTTACTGGGCTGACTCGAATTACTTGCCTCCGCCGCGAAAGCTGTTGGTGTTAAAGTAACTGCTAAAGTTAATAGACTCAAAATGGCAATGTTTCTGATTTTCATATTTCCTCCCATTTCCTTTAAAGGTAGTTTCATTATGGAATACGAGAAATATGGAAAAATGTAACTGTAAAAGAAATTTATTTTTTAGATGGTTAGGGAGGAAAGAGACGCAGAAACGCTCAGCAGTTGCCAGTTGCTTAACATAAGAGAAAAAAGTATAAGTGTCCTTGCTTGATACAAGGGCACGAACATCTATGATGTGTAGAGCAATGTTTTTACTCATTAGAAAAGCATCCAGTCTAATCAGCCCCCCTTTCTTCCTTTGGTCGGAAGGGAGGGTTTTTTGTGTTCGTGTGTGTTTGGTAACCCTTTTATTACCATTTATGTAAATGTATTAGCATATCGTGATATAAGTCGTAATAAGATGGATTTGTAACAAAATCCATGAAGATCGAGAGGGATACTATGAAATTCGGGAAATGTGTTAGGAATGTGCTAATGGCAGGTGCTCTGCTGGTCACCTCCGTGTTGCCCATGGCGGCACAGGTGGCGCAAGCAGAGGAAAATCAAGCGGAGGCGACAGCGGTATCTAATTACAAAATTATTGGCTACTATCCCTCATGGGGAGCTTATGGACGAAACTACAATGTAACGGATATCGATCCCAATAAAGTAACGCATATTAACTACGCATTTGCGGATATTTGCTGGAATGGCAGACACGGCAACCCAGATCCAACGGGGCCCAATCCACAGACTTGGGCTTGCCAGGATGAAGTAGGCAATATTAATGCCCCGAATGGTACAGTTGTCCTCGGAGATCCATGGATTGATGTGCAAAAATCCTTTCCCGGAGATACGTGGGATCAGCCGATCCGCGGAAATCTGAATCAATTGGCAAAATTAAAGCAAAAAAACCCTCAATTAAAGACATTGATATCAATCGGGGGCTGGACGTGGTCCAATCGCTTCTCTGATGTAGCAGCAGATCCGGCTGCACGCCAAGTATTTGCTCAGTCCTCGGTAGATTTTATTCGGAAATATCAGATGGATGGGGTCGATCTCGATTGGGAGTACCCAGTTGAAGGAGGCTTGCCTGGAAACAGCAAACGTCCAGAAGATAAGCAAAATTACACACTCTTACTACAGGCTGTCAGAGACAAACTCGATGCGGCTGAGGTAACGGATGGCAAACAGTACTATTTGACGATTGCCTCTGGTGCCAGCCCTAGTTATGCAGCAAATACAGAGCTTGGAAATATTGCCCGGGTTGTGGATTGGATCAATATTATGACCTACGACTTCTATGGAGCCTTCCAAAAGCAAACTGGGCATAACGCTCCGTTGGCCTATGATCCGGCAGCAGGAGCAGCAGGTTTGCCAAATGCTCAAACCTTTAATGTCCAAACAGCTGTAGAGGGCCATCTTCGTGACGGTGTACCTGCCAGCAAGCTTGTTCTCGGACTTCCGTTTTACGGAAGGGGCTGGTCGGGTTGCGGAACGGCTAACAATGGGGAATATCAAAATTGCACAGGGCCTTCAACAGGAACGTGGGAACCTGGTATGCTTGACTTCACGGATATCCAAAATAATTATGTGAACAAAAATGGCTTCACACGCCACTGGAATGACGCTGCAAAAGTGCCATATCTCTTCAACCCGGCTTCGAAAACATATATCAGCTATGACGATGTGACTTCAATCGGGCACAAAACTTCTTATATTACATCCAAAGGATTGGCAGGCGCAATGTTCTGGGAATTTAGTGGAGACCGTAACAAGGTTCTGCTAGACAAAGTGAATGGCGATCTTCTGGGCGGGACAGCTCCGGTCGACAACGTACCACCGACAGCACCAGCTACTCTCCAATCGACGGCAATAACAGCGACAAGTGTGAGCCTGACTTGGGGAGCTGCTACCGACAATGTAGGGGTTACGGGCTATGAGGTATACAATGGCAATCAGCTTGCGAAAACGGTAACCGGTACAAATACGACAATTAGCGGGCTTACACCCGGCACTACGTACCAATTCACAGTGAAGGCGAAAGATGCAGCAGGTAATTCCTCAGCAGCAAGCAATGAGGTAACGGTTACTACGGATACGACTCAACCAGACAATCAACCTCCAAGCACACCTACCAATCTAGTCATTACAGGGAAAACAAGTACGAGTATCAGCTTGAGCTGGGCTGCTTCTACGGACAATATCGCGGTGACGAATTACGAGGTTTACAATGGGACAGCATTAGCTACGGATGTAACGACTACGAGTGCAACTGTCACAGGACTCACGCCTAACAACTCTTATACCTTCTCTGTGGTAGCGAAGGATGCAGCAGGTAATTCTTCACAGAAGAGCATTGAGGTCGTAGGTGTGACAGATTCTGCGAATCCGGGAACTCCTGCATGGGCGCCAAATGTAAACTACGTAGCTGGTGACTTGGTCAGCTATCAAGGCAAGATATACAAATGTCTGCAACCACACACTTCTCTCGTAGGGTGGGAGCCACCAAATGTAGCGGCTCTCTGGCAAGTTCAACAGCAAGCGGCAGTTGAAGGAGTCGAGGGTTATGTAGATGAGCAGATGACGGAAGAAACAGAAGGAAATACAGATACCCAATAAATAGGGAAGGGGCTGTCCCTCCAGTCATGAAAATGACGGAGGAACAGCCCCTAATTGTTCGTTTGGAAATTAAGCAAAGGCTTTTAACAGTTGGAGGACTAATGGAATAAGATCTCCAATAAAAGTAAGAATCGCAATTGCCGTATTCATAGAAGCCCCTCCTTAAAATTCCAAATTCACTATTATTATATTAATGTTCATAATAGTAATCAAGAAATATTTTCCACCTATACTGAAAAAAAGTGACTCATGTGAAAAAGTCATACAATGACTTGATAAAAATAACGATTTGTAAGGCAACCAGTCCAAAAATAATGACAGCCCAGTCTCTGTTCTTTTTCCATTCCAATACGCCTTTCGAGGCACAGATAGCGACTAAGCCTACCATTGCTAATAGCTGAATGAAAGCGACACCTGTCAGTAGTGCTAGAATCCCAATGACAACAACAACCGTCACGGTCGCTTTAAACCAAAAGGGCTGCTGACTCATACTAACGCCCCATTCCTTTTTTTGTAAATTTTAACATACACACAAAAAAAGCCAAGCCATAAGGCTGTTAGAGACTTATGAAAAGCAAAGGGGGAGCATTCTGAGGAATGTATGTATATGTTACTTTTTTTTAGGAAAATGAAACAAAACAGATTCAGGTTCGAATAATGAGTGCGAGAAAACAAATATGGACAGACGAGAGGAAGAGAAATGATGAAAAAAGTTACGCACGCTGTGTTCCTCCTGATGGCTGCAAGTATTGCGATGTCATCTTCTAGTGGTGCACTGGCAAGGGAGAATACGCTGGAAAAAATAAAAGTAGAGCAAATGACTCCTGAAATAAATAATCTGGTAGAAAAAGGGGTAAAGAAAGCAGCTAGTCTCATCCCTTATTTGAAAGATTATCCTGTTAGAGAAGTAGTAGTGAAAGACACTCCTTATCTGCTCGTGAACAACTACAAGTCAAAAGAAAACAATGCAGAATTCGTTACCTTAGTGCTCGACAAAAATACTGGTGACCTGCTTGAGTTTGGCAAACACGAGCTATATAACCAAAAGAGCCAAACGCTTTACCCGATCGACAAATCGAAAGAAATAGCCGTGTCGTTTATGACAAAGTTGTACGGTGAAGACATGGCAGGATACCAGTTTGATGGGGATGGGGTTGCGAAAGTTTTCGATGGTCAAACAAATACCATTCAGTTTGTACGTATGGTCAACGGAGTTCCTTTCACAGACGACATCGTTCAGATACAAGTTGATCATGAAGGGGAAATCACAGGAAAATCTCTTGGCATGAATATCGAAAAAATCTCCTTTGCGAACCTGGATCAGATCCTATCCAAAGAGAAAGCCGTGAAACAGCTGTCTACCTATATGAAATTACGGTATTCCCTCGATAAAGACGGAAAAACATACAAGCTCCTCTATGTTCCTGCTTTTTCCGGTAAGTTGGATGCCGTGTCCGGCAAAGACAGCTTGAATATGCCTTATCATAGCAAAGTGAATGTGAAACCAAAGGGTGCCAGCCAGCCCGTAGCACAATCCCGTGAAGAAGCACAAGCGTATTTGACTCAGCGTACGGGTTATGATTTTGCAAAAGGGAATGTCTTTTTTGAAGATTTAACTGGTGAAACACCCGTGATTATTCAATATTTCTGGAAAACAAGGAAATGGGAGGGACGTACTAATTATTCGTGGAGAACAGACGACGGATGGATTGGGAGCATGCTAATCGAACCGAAGACAGGGTCAATTGTGAGCTATCATGTCATCGATACAAGTGTGTCAAAGACCGCTACCAAAAAATTGACGCAAGAGCAGGCTTTGCAATTGGCCATAAATTAATTAGCAGAGATCACTCCAGCTGGTACAGGCGAGTTGCTGCTACTTCAGCCCGGAGAATATGATGAAAGTACAAATCAATACGACTTCTTTTTTGTGAGGCAAGAGCAAGAGATTCCTGTTGAGGATGGGCTGACGCATATCTCGATCAACGGCAGCAACGGGAAAGTCATGGGGATCGATCTCAATGAAAAGGTCGATGGAGTTATGGCTGATCCGAAGAAGGCAATCTCCCAAGAAGAAGCGGCAGCCGCATTGCTCAAGAAATATCCATTGCAGCTACAGTATAGCTTGCAAGAGGAAGGCAAAGCTTCTC
This sequence comes from Brevibacillus sp. AF8, assembly GCF_021270385.1. Lineage (NCBI taxonomy): Bacteria > Bacillati > Bacillota > Bacilli > Caryophanales > Paenibacillaceae > Brevibacillus > Brevibacillus sp. AF8. Next base: position 100,332 of record NZ_JAGQDN010000017.1, read on the forward strand.
TCGTTTATACGATACCTAGGCTATTCGATGCAAAAATAGATGCGTTGACGGGTGAGTTTTATACGTACGGGTCCACAGAATAAGGAAGAAAGCAAGAAGAACCTCCCTTTCCAACGAATTAAGGGAGGTTCGTTTCTTTATAGGTATTGGCAATCTCCACCAGCCTGGCTATCACATCTTCCTCATAATAAAAATGGTACGTTAGTTCATAGTGGGTGGCGCCGTTTTTCCAGATGAGAGTGGCTAATGGGCCGTTGTAACCGAACTTGGCTGTTCCATTCTTTAGTGAAATGGTGCTCGTTTCTTCGTAGCCTCCTATAAAATCTCCAGAACTATTGGAATCCAAGGTGAGATAGGCGCCTAAAGCGATATGCTCTTCTGGAACATAGGTTAGCGTTAATACCTCGTCCTGCCGCGTCAATCCTAAATTTTCGAAGCGATGCAACGTTTTTTGCGAAAAGGAGTAGGCATGAATAGGTGAAGCGGATAGGACTGGAGTAGCCGAAGCTTCAGAAGAATCGTAGCTTTTGGAGAACAGCAAGTACAGGGAGAAAAAGCTGATCAGGGATATCATTCGGTCACCTCATACAAGTTTTGGTAAATAAAAGTTGATCGAAATCTGAGAAAAAACGAAATTGACACAAAATACAAATTTCAGTATGATCACTTTATAAAGTCATTGGAAAAATAAAGGATGAACGAATACGATGCGCAGAACTGGAGATTTGAAACTAATCCAAGAGCTCAATCGCTTTATTATACTCGATACCATACGCCAGTTTGGGCCCATCTCGCGAAGTGATATCGCCAAAAAGCAGGGCATTAGTCCAACTACAGTCACCTCGGCAGTCAATGAGCTGATCCGTGACGGCATGGTTGCAGAAGATGGAACAGGTGAGTCAAAGGGTGGCCGTAAGCCGATTATGGTTCGCTTCTGTCCAGACGGGAAGTTTTTGATTGGCGTATCTATTACGAATACAGCGATTACGATAGCCGAAATGAATTTGGAAGCGGCTACAAAGCAAAAGAAAATTTATCCCGTAAAAGCTGGGCTGGTGAGTGACCTGATCATCCAGTATGTACTGGATTCGATCCAGGACTTTCTCCAATCGGTGGATGATGTCAGCCGTTGTCTGGGCATTTCCATCATCGCACCAGGGATTGTTGATGCAGCTAGTGGGGTTATCCGCTTCAATTCCAAGTTGCGCTTGCATGATGTTCCGTTAAAGGACATGGCAGAAGACCGTTTTGGGCTAAAGACGTGGCTCGACAACGATGCCAATGCAATTGCCCTGGCGGAAAAAAACTTCGGTGGTGGACTAAATGCCGACAATCTTCTGTTTGTTACCGTAGGAGAAGGGGTTGGTTCGGGACTCGTTGTAAACGGTTCCATCTTCCGTGGAAGCCGAGGTGGAGCAGGCGAATTCGGGCATACGACAGTCGATCGAAGTGGGATGCGCTGTGACTGCGGCAACGTCGGCTGTTTGGAAAACTACGTGGCGTGGCCGGCCATTTATTCAGGCTTGCTGTCCGCTGTTACACGGGGAAAAGAAACGCTCGTCATGGATTTGGCTGAGGGAGATATGACAAGAATCACATTTGATGTCTTCCGCCAAGCACTGCATCAAGGGGATCAAGTATGCCAAGACATCGTCGACGAAATCGCTTCGTATTTATCGATCGGCATTGTGAATTTGGTGAATTTGTTCAATCCGAGCCTGATCATTCTGGGTGGAGAAATGATCCGGGACAACCAAGTATTGTTTGAGCGCATCCAAAAACAAGTGATGGCCCAAGCGATGGGGACGATGGTCGAAGGACTGGAATTCCGTCCAACTGTGTTGGGGGCTGATTTCGAGGTCAAGGCTGCTGCTGCTGTTTTGTTACAAGATGTTTTTCACTTCAGCTTGTAACATCTTTTTATATACTTTATTTGGTCATTGGAAAAAGAAAGTTTCACCATCAAAAATCGTTGAAAGGGGGCGAGTCGAAAAGGGAAGCGTGTTGCGTTTGGCCATATTTTGGGGGTAAAAGAGGAGAACGTAAATCGAGGAGGGATTTCTGATGAAGAAGTTGGTATCGATTGCAATGGCTGCTCTCTTGGTAGCAGTGGCAGGATGTTCAGGTGGCGGGCAGAGCTCCGCACCAGCTGGAACAACTGACAGTGCTGCTTCAGGCGAAAAGGTAACGCTCACATATGCGCTGTGGGACAAAAACCAGATGCCTGCGATGGAGGAAATGGCGAAAAAGTTTAACGAAAAGAACCCGAACGTTGACATCAAGATCGAGCTAACGCCGAACAAGCAATACTGGACAAAGATGGAGGCAGCCGCAACGGGTGGCACCTTGCCGGACATTTTTTGGATTAATGGTCCACGTATCATTAAATACGCAGATAATGACATGCTCTTGCCGATTACTGATCAAATCAAGGCAGATGGCATCGATCTGAACAATTATCCGAAAGCTCTCGTTGATCTCTACACCTATGATGGACAAAACTACGCGCTACCGAAAGATTTCGACACCATTGGCCTTTGGTACAACAAGAAGCTATTTGACGACGCAAAAGTACCGTATCCAGACGAAACCTGGGATTGGAACAAGCTAAAGGAAGTAGCAAAGCAACTGACTGATGAGAAAAAAGGCGTTTGGGGAATTGCAGCACCTCCTTATGGACAGGACGGCTTCTATAACACGATCTATCAAAATGGTGGCTATATCATTTCGGAAGACAAGAAAACGTCCGGCTATGACAAACCTGAAACGATTGAAGGCCTCAAGTTTTGGACAGACCTGATCAACGAAAAAGCATCGCCAACAGCAGCGCAATTGTCCGAAACAGAGGCAACACAGCTGTTTGAATCAGGCAAGATCGCGATGATGTACAACGGATCATGGATGGCATCCGCTTTTCATAAAAATGAGTATACAAAGGACAAAGTGGACGTGACGTATCTTCCAAAAGGAAAAGAGAACACAAGCGTCATTCATGGCTTGGGCAACGTGATTTCGGCTAATACCAAACATCCGAAGGAAGCATGGGAATTCGTAAAATTCTTGGGCTCGAAAGAAGCGGCAGAAATCCTGGCCAAATCGGGTGCTGCGATTCCGGCATTTAACGGAACACAGGATACTTGGGTACAATCCATGCCGAACTTTCAACTGAAAATTTTTATTGATCAGGCAGCAATGGCGAAACCATATCCGATCTCAAAGGACACAGCAAAATGGGCCAAGCTGGAAACAGAGCTCATGACGAAGGCTTGGGCTGGACAAATGAGCGTAGAGGATGCATCCAAAGAGCTGGCGCAAAAAATGAACGAAATGCTTAGCCAAGAATAAAAGGTCCACGATGGATGGCTTCGCATCATGGACGAGGCGAGGCCATCCTTTTTCGAAAAGCTTCTGTAAGGAGGGAATGAATGCGATGAGCAGCCAGTTGCAGCCTGAAATGCACGCCGCCGTCCAGCCAAAAACGAAAAAATCGTTGAATCGCATGAAGAGAAGTGATTGGTTCTGGGCGTATCTCATGATTGCTCCCACACTGATCGGGTTGGGTGTTTTCTACTTATGGCCGATTGTACAAACCATTTATTTGAGCTTTACCAAATGGGGAGGATTCGGAAAGTACAAGTGGGCTGGCTTACATAATTACGAGTTGTTGTTAAAGGACCCTTACTTGTGGATTGCACTGAAAAACACGCTGATTTATACAGTAATCGCAGTTCCAGTGGGTATCGCTATCTCCATTTTTATCGCTGTGCTGCTTAATCAGAAAATTAAGGGGATTACGATTTATCGCACCCTGTACTTCCTGCCCGTTGTGACGATGGCGGCAGCGGTGGCGATGGTGTGGAGATGGTTGTACAACGCTGATTACGGTCTGATCAATTATTTACTGAGCATGATAGGCATTGAGGGACCACGCTGGATATCTGATCCCGCCATTGCACTGTATGCGGTGATTATCGTTGCCGTTTGGAGCTCCATCGGATACAACATGGTGATTTTTCTGGCCGGACTGCAAGGCATCCCGAGAAGCTATTACGAAGCGGCAGAAATTGATGGCGCGGGACCAGTTCGTATGTTTTTTAAGATTACGTTGCCGCTGTTGACTCCTTCGATCTTTTTCGTCAGTATCACTTCCTTGATTGGGGCTTTTCAAGTATTTGACCTGATTTATTTGATGCTCGGAAGCAAAATGGGCAATCCGGCAACAGAGCAAACACAGACGATGGCGTACTTGTTCTTTACCAATGGATTTGAATCAGGGAACGGTGGCTATGCGGCCGCAGTTGCCGTCGTGCTTCTGGTGATGATTCTGATCGTCACTGCTATTCAAATGAAGTTGCAGAAAAAATGGGTTCACTATGATTAAACAAAGCTGAACAGACGGGAGGGATATGGAATGAGTGTTTATACGAGTCGGAATAAAACAACCAAGAAATTGTTGATTCATCTGCTGTTGATTGCAGGTGCTCTCGTGATGATTGCGCCATTCGTCTGGATGGTTCTCACTTCGCTCAAGTCACTCGGCGAATCTACACAGGTGCCGCCGGTCATTTTGCCGACCAAGTACCAATGGGAAAATTACACCCATATTTTTGAGATGCTGCCGTTCTTGGACTTTTATTGGAATACGGTGATTACAACAGTAGCCAAGGTAGTCGGACAAGTATTCCTTTGCTCGCTTGCAGCTTACGCATTCGCGCGAATTGAATTTCCAGGGCGAAACGCCTTGTTCATCCTGTTCTTGACCGTCTTGATGGTGCCAGGTCAGGTGTTTCTGCTCCCGCAATTTATGATCATGAAAGAGCTTGGCTGGCTGAATACGTTGACAGCATTGATTGTACCGGGATTGTTCAGTGCATTTGGTACGTTTCTTCTGCGCCAATTTTTCATGTCGCTGCCAAAAGAACTGGAAGAAGCGGCGAAGCTCGATGGTTGCAACCATTTTCAGATTTATTGGAGAATTATGCTGCCGCTGGCGAAGCCCGGCTTGATCGCACTCGCCATTTTCGTAGCATTGTGGTCTTGGAATGACCTGATGTGGCCGTTGATTGTCAACAGCACGCCGGATAAAATGCCGCTCTCCGCTGGTTTGGCGTACTTGACGGGCGAGCACACCAATTTGACGAACTACCCGATTTTGATGGCGGGCTCCGTTCTTGCCATTTGGCCGATGATCATCGTCTTTATTTTCATGCAGAAGCATTTTGTCGAGGGAATTACCCTAACTGGGTCCAAATAGTCATTTTTTGAAAAAAGGAGTGAAACCATTATGCATCATGTTCTGGTAATCGGAGCAGGAACCATGGGGACTGTTCACGCGAAATCGTATGCTGCCATGGAAAACGTCAAGCTGGTTGGGATCGTCGATATCCGCAGCGAGAGAGGAAAAGAGCTGGCAGCCGAGACAAAAACGGAATGGTTTGAGAGCTATGAAGAGGCACTAGAAAAACTGGCGCAGGTAGATATCGTAGACGTGTGTTTGCCTACGTATCTCCATAAAACCTATGTGAAAAAGGCTGCGGATGCAGGCAAGCATGTCATTTGCGAAAAGCCGTTGGCACGTGATAAGGAAGAGGCTCGTTTTATCGTTGATTATTGCCGGGAGAAAAACGTCAAGCTGTTCGTCGGTCACGTCCTGCGCTTCTTCCCGGAGTATGAAAAGTCCCGTCAGCTGGTTAATGACGGCGCGATTGGCAACGTTGGTGTGGCACGTACGTTCCGTGGCGGTATCTTCCCGACAGCGTGGAACGATTGGTACGCCGACTACAAAAACAGTGGCAGTCTTGTTTTAGATATGATCATTCACGATTTTGACTTTTTGCGCTGGTGCTTCGGGGATGTGGAGCGTGTGTACGCGAAAGGCTTGCTTGGTCGAGGTTTTGCCCGGATGGATTACGCACTTGTCACGCTTCGCTTCAAGAACGGCATGATTGCACATGTGGAAGGCTCGTGGGCACATGAAGGCTTCGCGATGAAAATGGAGCTGGCAGGCAAGGAAGGCATCATTGCCTACGACAGCTCGAAGGAAAAACCGCTAGTGGCGGTTAATCGCTCGAAGCAAGCAGGCATGAGCGGAGTCGCAGTTCCGGAGAGTCCGTTGCGTGAAAACCCGTATTTCAGAGAACTGAAGCATTTCATCGAATGCATCGACCGTGATCTGGAGCCACTCGTGACGGCAGAAGACGCCGTTAAAGCGGTAGAAATCGCTCGTGCTGCGCTTGTGTCAATCGAAACGGGCAAACCCGTAACTTTGGTGTAGGAGGGGACTGGACATGAAACTCGGAATCATCAGTGTTGCACATATGCATGCATACAGCTATGCAAATGCGGTTGCGAAATTAGATGGAGTTCAATTGGTCGGGGTAGCAGATGAGGATGAAGTGCGTGGAAAGGCGGCGGCTGAGAAGTTTGGCGTTCCGTTTTTCGCTGATTATCATGAGTTGCTCGCAACGGATATCGATGCGGTCATCGTCACTTCGGAAAACGCCAAGCACCAAGAGCATACGTTAGCGGCAGCGAAGGCAGGCAAGCACATCCTGTGCGAAAAACCGCTGGCGACAACAGCCGAGGCTGCTCAAGAGATGATCGACTTTTGCCGCGAACAGGGTGTCATCTTGCAGACGGCATTCCCAGTGCGATTCCATCCGGCTGTTGTTCGTGCAAAGCAATTGGTGGAGCAAGGCAAGGTCGGACGTATCATGGCGATCCGGGGTACGAACCGTGGACAAAATCCGGGTGGTTGGTTCGTCGATCCGGAAAAATCGGGCGGAGGAGCAGTGATCGATCACACGGTTCACGTTGTTGATTTGATGCGCTGGTTCATGGACTCTGAAGTGCGTGAGGTTTATGCCGAGGTAGACAGCAAGTTTTCCGATACGCCGATTGATGATTGCGGCATTTTGACCATGGAATTTGAGAATGGGGTATTTGCCACACTCGATTGCAGCTGGTCTCGGAACAAGGCCTTCCCAACTTGGGGAGATGTGACAATGGAAATTATCGGGACAGAAGGAACGATTTCACTCGATGCTTTTTCTCAAAAGCTGGATGTCTATTCCAATGAAAAAGGTTTGAAGTGGGTCAACTGGGGCGATGACATGGACAGTCAATTGGTCAAGGATTTCGTCACCAGCGTGCGTGAAAAGAAAGCGCCGTCGATTACGGGTGAAGACGGCTTGCGAGCTGTGGAAGTAGCACTCGCCGCTTATCAATCCGCTGAACAGAAGCAACCAGTCGTATTACGGTAGGACGGTGAGGAACGCATGAGTGTACGTGTAGGCATGATCGGCGTAGGTGGAATCGGACAGCATCATCTAAAAGGCTTGTTGACGGACGAGAGGGTAAAGGTCGTTGCAGTGTGCGACGTGAACCAAGAGACGGTAGCAGAGACTGCTGAGCGCATTGGTGTGCATGGCTACACCTCTTGGCGTGAGCTGGTAGAGGCAGAAAAGCTGGATGCTTTGTTTGTATGCGTCCCACCTTTTGCGCATGAAGAGATTGAGGAAACAGCGGCGGCGAAAGGGATTCATCTGTTTGTGGAAAAGCCAATTGGGCTGGATATACAGAAAGTGAACGAAAAGCAAGCAGCGATTGAAAAGGCAGGGATTATCACCGCGACTGGCTATTGCCTGCGCTATCTCGATATCGTGCAGGAAGCGAAAGCGTACTTGGAAGGCAAGTCGATTGCTCTTGTCCGCGGCCATTATTTGACCAAGTTCGTCACGACAACTTGGTGGAGGGAAATGGGCAAGTCAGGTGGACAGCTTGTCGAGCAGGCGACACATACGCTGGACATGATGCGGTATTTGGCTGGAGATATCGAGAAGGTCTATGCGCAGATGGCCTTGCTCGTCTCGCGCGACATTCCAAACATCGATATTCCAGACGTGACTTCCATCAGTATGGTGTTTCAGTCAGGGGCGCTAGGACATTTGGATACGTGCTTCATCCAACCGGATCACCGTACCAATGTAGAAATTTTGGGCAAAGATTTCCGTGTCATGATTGACGGAAAGCAATTAGCGATCATGGATGAGCAGGGAACACGTACAAAAGCGAGCGCAGTGGATATGTACGTGGAGCAAGATCAGGCGTTTATCACAGCGATTTTGACAGGGGATCGCAGCTTGATTCTGTCGCCGTATGAATCAGCGAGAAAGACGCTAGAAGTAACGTTGGCAGCGAATCAATCGGCACAAGAAGGAAAGCCGGTCACCATTTTGAGAAAAGGGGAGTGAGGCGAATGGCTTTTCAAAAGGGAATCAATGCTTGGTGCTTCCCAAAGGAAACGAGCGTACAAGAAATGTTTCGCCAGGCGAAAGCACATGGCTATCAAGGGATAGAATTGAATTTGGACGAGGGAGAGGCTCCTTTTCATTTAGAGATGACAGAACAGGAAATAAAGGGGCTGGCAGACGAGGCTCGTGAGCTCGGATTGGAGCTGCCAAGCGTCTCTACGGCCCTTTTATGGAAATATCCGTTGACACACAATGAGGAAACGATTCGCGAGCAAGGTATTCGTGTTGTCGAGAAAATGATAGAGGCGGCAAGCATTTTTGGCTCACGGACCGTCCTCGTGGTCCCAGGTCTCGTAACAGCTGAGGTGTCGTACGATTCGGCCTACGAGCGGGCGCGTGAAGCATTGCAGCGCTTGGCGAAAAAGGCGGAGCAGCATCAGGTATACATCGGGATAGAAAACGTGTGGAACAAATTTTTGCTCAGTCCGCTGGAGATGGCCCGCTTGATCGATGAAGTAGACAGTCCTTGGGTAGGCGCTTACTTTGACGTAGGCAACGTGCTGCAATTCGGTTTTCCTGAGCAATGGATTCGCATTTTGGGCAAGAGAATCCAAGCAATTCACGTCAAAGATTTCAAGACGACGACAGGCAACATCACAGGTTTCGTCCCACTGCTCGCTGGCGATATTCCATGGAACCGCGTGGTGGAAGCATTGCGTGAAATCGGGTACGACGGCTACATCATCCCGGAAATCTCACCTTACAGCCAGTTCCCTGAGCAATTGATCTCGCATACGTCTCAAGCGTTGGAAGCCATTTTTCAATCGTGAATGGACAACAAGGATGTGAAGCGGAAGATGAATCAAGACAAACCATATGCCATCGGGATTGATCTGGGTGGTACAAAGATCATGGCCGCGATCGTCGACCAGCATGGCAACATCCTCAGTCAGGCGAACGCAGCGACCCCAACAGAAGAGGCAGCACAGGCAGTCATCTGCCGTATCGGTGATTTGGTGCAGACGGTACTAGACGAGAGTGGCATCAATCTCTCACGCATTCGCGGGATCGGGATTGCAACTGCCGGAATTATTGATACGCAGCGTCAAATGGTCATTTTTGCGAGCAATCTAAACTGGAGCGATGTGCCGATCGGCGCGATGCTTCAGGAGCGGTTTGGCGTAACCGTGCAATTGATCAATGATGCCAATGCAGCAGCGGTAGCAGAATGGGCGTTTGGAAGTGCACGAGGCACGAAAGACTTGATCTATGTAACGGTCAGTACGGGTGTTGGTGCCGGCATTATTAGTGGAGGACGGCTGGTTACAGGTGTTGGCGACAGTGCCGGGGAGTTCGGGCATATTTCGCTTGATCCAGAAGGACCGCTGTGCGCGTGCGGGAATAGAGGGTGCCTGGAAAATTACACGTCTGGGCTGGCTTTGGCAAGTAGAGCCAGGGAACAGCTTCTACAGGGTGTTACAAGCTCATTGCTTGTTGAAAATGGGAATGACCTGAGCAGGATAACGGCTAGAGAGGTCGGAGAGGCAGCGGTACGAGGTGACTTGCTCAGCATGACCTTGATGAAGGAAGCAGGTTATTATCTCGGGGTCGGACTGACGAATCTGATCCATCTGTTCAATCCGCAGGTGATTGTCATTGGTGGCGGTGTGATGAAGAACGGACAGCTACTGCTTGCAGAAGCGAAGAACGTCATTCGCGAGCGCTCTATCTCTCGGATGGCAAATCAGGCGAGCATCCAGTTGACTACAATTGGAGCGGAAGCAGGCGTGCTCGGTGCTGCAGGCATGTATTATCCGTCCGAGCGTGAAATGGTTGAGGTATAACGGAATGAAGGTGATAGAAGCCGATGTTTGGGAGACATCGGCTTTTTTCTGTTACCTATGCAGTGCGAGTCATAGGAGCCTAGACCTAGATTCTATCTATTGGTAAAATATTGATTGGAAAAATCTTCACATATCATGATAGAGAGACAGACGGAGGGGTACCATGGCAGAGGCCAAAACAGCAAAAGCAGCGAAGAAGCCCGGATTTTTCAAAGAACTCCTTACTTTTTTATTGGTAATTGCCATCATCCTCGGAATTGCTAGCGGTGCTATTTTCTATTTATCTGGGAAAAACCTTGATGATCTGCTAGGATCGAGACCCGTAGCAAAAAAGGAAACGAATCAGCCTGCACCCGTAAATCCAGTGTCTACAGGTCAGGAAGCGGGCACAAATCAGCAGTCAAATGCTGTAGCTGTATCGTCGGAGGGGAAAAGTACAACGGACGTGGCGATGCCGGCAGCTTATCCGGTTGAAACAGTAGGCCAACAAAATAATGTCGTAGGACAAGTAGCACAACCAGCAATTCCTACCCAAAAGGGATCGCTCAAGGGTACGATTACTTGGCAGTATAACGATTTTGTTGGGACGAAGCCGGATGTGAATGCAAGGATTCTACTCATTTCTAAAGGTTATGATAAGAATACGCTCACTGATGATGAAGAGAGTATATTTGCAATAGGTACAGTACCAAAAAAAAACGTGGGATTATTTGCTGCAAAAGCAAATGGATATGGAAATTACGAGGTTGGTAACTTACCGGCTGGAGAATATCACATCTTGGTCGTATCAGCACAAACCACTCGCAATATTAATGAGCCTATTGATGAATATTTCACAAGTATATTGAAACCTTACATCAGAAATTGGGATTCATTTGTAAGGATTAGTCTATTACATTTAAAATATGAACTCTCCACGATTACAATCGAAGAAGGTCAAACACTCGATTTCAGTCACGATTTTGGTAATACGTTCTATTAATCTTGTTTTGGCCTTTAGACTCATAGGGTTTTCCCCCGCGATTCATGTATCATAAAACTATGGCACGTTTTGGCAGGAAAACAGGTCAAACGTAATAGAATTTGTGGGTAAAGGGGTCGCAGCAGCATGAAGGGAAAAAACAAAAGCATCATGATCGTAATGGCTCTGGTCATCGTCGCATTGCTGGGATACGCGGGCTATCGTTTCCTTGGTCCTGTGACACTGGCGGAAGGGTATTTGTACGAAGACGATACACGCATGCTATACACGAGTGTCACGGTAAATAACGAGAAAGTAAACGTAGAAATAGCAGATTCCATCGTCGAAACGGAAGACAGCATCCCCTTTCTGAAAACCGAGTCGATCTTGCTGGAGGGAACGCTGGATGGGGAACAGCTAACACTCAAAAATCCGGCAACTGGTCAGGATATCATCGGCACAGTGAACGGTGACGAGCTCCAATTTAACGGCCTGCTTATGGAAGAAAATAAGGAACAGACGAGTCTTGTTGCCACAAACAAAAGCGCGTACGAAAGCAAATTGGCGTCATTAACCAAGCGCATCAACGAGGAAGCGGAAGTAAAAAAGAAGGAAGTAGCAGAACAAAGAGCCAAAGAAAAAGAGCGTGTCGATTTCGCCAAAAAAGTAGAACAGACAGGAAAGCTGGAAGCTGATCTGATTGAAACGGCAAAGTATTTGGACGAGCTGCAATTTACGGATGAAGCGCAGTTTTCAAACGATCAAATAGCGGAGCTACAAAGACTGTTGGAAGAGATTCGTACCTATTCGACGCAGCCAGGCTTGAGCAAGATGGAATTCGAGGTCATGCAAGGAACGCTGGGCAGTATGAAGGTGTTGGTCGATGGGATGAACACGATGGATGGCTCGATCCAGGATAAAAACAAAAACATGCAGGAAATGATCGCCATCATGGAGACCGACATGAAGGACATCCAAACGATTTGGGCGGAAATCAAAGCGAGCGTACCGGATGCCGAGAAACGGGAAAAAGCAGTCCTCGCGGCTATCAAGACGGCGACTGATTCAATCGCGCAGGCGAAGCAGCGCCAAGGCTCGGTAGACAAAAGCGGACAAGCAAAAGTGAAAGAAACCGCGAACGGTCTGTATCAACAAGCGGTGAATGTACTGAATCAGACAAAAGCAAAGTATGGTTTTTAGACAGGAATAAGGCTCTCCTTCGAGAGCTTTTTCTCATTTAAGCACCCTTATCGTTTTCAGGTCGGAAAAATTGTATTATTCTTATAGTATTACTAAGGGATAATGACATGAAGGCATATTTTCCAGGAGGAATACGATGAGCGTCTACCAGAACATTACCGAATTGATTGGAAACACGCCGATTGTTCAACTGAGGCGCATGGTTCCTGAAGGAGCAGCGGAAGTTTTTGTGAAGCTGGAGAAATTCAATCCGTCCGGGAGTGTGAAGGACCGCGCTGCCTACAATCTGATTTTGACGGCTGAGCAAGCGGGGCTGATCCAACCGGGGGATACGATCATAGAGCCGACGAGCGGAAATACTGGGATCGGCTTGGCGATGAATGCCGCAGCAAAAGGCTATCGCGCGATTTTGGTCATGCCTGACAATATGTCGAAGGAACGGATCAATCTATTGAAAGCGTATGGGGCAGAGGTTGTCTTGACTCCGAGCGAGCTGAGGATGCCAGGGGCGATTGCCAAAGCGCAAGAGCTGCAAAAAGAGATTCCGCGCAGCTTTATTCCCCAGCAATTCGAAAATCAGGCGAACCCTGACATTCATCGAATGACGACAGCTAAGGAAATTTTTGCGCAAATGAATGGTCGACTGGATGCTTTTGTCGCCACAGCTGGGACGGGAGGAACGATTACCGGAACAGGCGAAGCGTTGCGCGAAAAGCTCCCGGAGCTGTATATCGCTGTCGTCGAACCAAAAGGCTCCCCGGTTCTGTCTGGCGGCAAGCCTGGTCCACATAAACTGGTCGGCACGAGCCCTGGTTTTGTTCCACAAATCCTCAATACAAGCATTTATAATGAAATTATTCAAATCGCGGACGAAGACGCCCTACAAAGCATGAGGCAGCTGGCAGCCCTGGAAGGGATTCTCGTCGGCCCTTCATCGGGTGCCTCGGTCTTTGCTGCCATCACGATTGCCAAAAGGTTGGGAGTGGGTAAGCGGGTCGTGTGTATTGCGCCTGACACAGGGGAGCGGTATTTGAGTATGAATCTTTTCTAATGAGGAGAAAAGGCGATGAGCAACGAAAAACACGCGCTGATCATCGGGGCAGGTTTGAGCGGACTCGCATCAGCGCTTGCCTTGAAGCAAAAGAGTTGGCAAGTGACGCTTTATGAGCAGGCAAAAGAGCATAAAGGCATCGGTGCTGGAATCGTGTTGGCTGCCAATGCCATGAAGGCATTGGATAAGCTGGGGGTTGGACAGGAAGTACGCGAGCTGGGAGCAGCTGTCCGCTCAGCACGGATTCGCGACTGGAAGGGAAATTTGTTGGTTGAGCTGCCTGTCGCGGAACAAGCAGAACGGTACGGGGCTGACAGCTACTTGATTCATCGGGCTGATCTACAGCAGGCACTTTTTGCAAAAATCTCGACGCATGAATTGGTTTTAGGCAAGCAGTTCGTCTCTTTTTCTCAAGAAAAGGAAAGGGTTCATGCCGCTTTTGCAGATGGGTCACGTACACATGCGACGATTCTGATCGGAGCGGACGGGATTCACTCCCGTGTACGGAAGAGCTTGTTCGGGGAAGAGTCGATGAGATACTCCGGGTATACGGCGATTCGCGGGATTGCTACTTATCAAGACCCTCGTTATCCATTGGAATCAGGAGGAGGCTTTGAAGCATGGGGCAAGGGAATTCGTTTCGGATTTTCCCATATTGGCAACAATCGAATACATTGGTTTGCCGCCATCAATGCACCTGAGGGAGAAAAAGATGGGCCATCGGGCCGGAAGCAAGAGACGTTGCGCCGACTGGACGGCTGGTATGAGCCAGTACGTGCAGTGATTGAGGCGACAGAGGATGCAGCCATCTTGCGGCATGATATTTACGACCGTACACCACTCAGGAGATGGGGTGAGGGCCGGGTTACATTAGTGGGCGATGCGGCACATCCGATGCTGCCGAATCTGGGGCAAGGGGCGGGGCAGGGAATGGAAGATGCGCTTGTGCTAGCCAGATGCTTGGCAGATGACCACACGGACTCGGCTCACGCTTTGCGCATGTATGAAGAGATACGGAAGAAGCGGGCGAATGCGATTGTGAAAGGTTCCCGCTTGATGGGGGCTGTCACCCAATGGGAAAATCCGCTGGCCATCGCGGCTCGTCATTTCCTGCTAAAAACGATCCCTGCCCGTATCCAGAGTCGAAGACTGGACTGGATAGTTGGACATGAGGTGTGAATACGGCGGACAAAAATGAAAGGCAAGGAGCATGAGGCCCTTGCCTTTAGACTTTTTCCGCTTATTGATGGCGTGCCTGATAGGCAAGCAACGCTGCAATGAACAACTGACCAGTTTGAATCATGGAGCGCTCATCGACATCGAATTTGGGATGATGATGCGGATACGTCGCCGAAATCTCCGGGTTGCGTCCACCAACCATGAAGAAGGTAGCGGGGCGCTCTTGGGCAAAGTAAGCAAAATCCTCTCCGCCCATGCCAGGTGGGATTTTCAATACTCGCTCCTCACCAAAAATGCGTTTGGCTTCTGCTGTAAGCAGCGGAGTCTCTGTCTCATCGTTCCAAGTAGCTGGGTAGCCGCGTTGGTACATGATTTCGCAAGTAGCGCCGACAGCCTGGCAGCTGGCTTCCACGATACGTTTAAGAGATTGCTCGACCGCGCCCCTCACTTCCTCGTCATATGTGCGAACAGTCCCCTTGAGCCTCACTTGATCAGGAATGACGTTGAACGCTTCGCCCCCGCCTACGAAGGAGCAAACAGACAGAACGACTTGTTTCAGCGGATCTACCTGCCGGCTGGCAATCTGCTGCAAATTCATAACAACCTGACTGCCCAATACGATTGGATCAACGGAGGTATGAGGATAAGCACCGTGTCCGCCTTTTCCGTACAAGACGATCTCAAAGCTGTCTGCTGCTGCTGTAATGTAGCCATCTCCGATCCCGACAGTGCCTACGGGAAGCTCGGAGGCAACGTGCGCGCCATACACGACATCAACACCTTCGAGGCAACCCGCCTCCACCATGGCTTTGGCGCCACCGGGTGGCAGCTCTTCCGCGAACTGATGCAGGAATACCACATTTCCTGGGAGCTCGTCACGGAACTCGCTCAACACTTGTGCGACTCCCAAAAGTCCGGAGGTATGTATATCGTGACCGCACGCGTGCATGACTCCTGGAATGCGGGACTTATACGGTACTTCTTTTTCATCTTGAATGGGCAAGGCATCGAAGTCAGCGCGCAACGCAACTGTTTTTCCTGGCTTTCCACCCCGCAAGAGACCGACAACACCCATGCCGCCAACACCGGTTTGTACTTCTATACCAAAAGAAGCCAGCTTGTCTGCTACTTTCTTCGCTGTGTTTTCCTCCTGAAAGGAAAGCTCGGGATACATATGCAAATCACGTCTGAATGTAACAAGCTCTGGATAAATCTCCTGTAGCCGGGCAAACAGTTTTTCTTCCATCGAACCCACTCCTTTTTCCTGGGGAAAGAGATTGGTATTTCGTATTCGTCTTATTATAAAAATATTCCGAATCATAATTCAATGTATGATTTCGAGAACTATAATGAAGCGAAATTCATATTATGTAGACATTTCCAGTAGAAATCTCTAAAATATTAGAGAGACATGTTCAAAAAGTCGTGTTTTTAGTATAACTGCGTAATCAAAAGACGACTTTTTGAACAGATGGATTGAGGAGATTATGACGAGTACACACCCGAAAAATCCCAGAGTTCTAGTCATTATGCTCGTTTCTGGCATCCTTGTTTTGATCTTGACTTGTGTAAGCATCGCGATTTCCTATTTCAATACGATTCAATCCGTCCGACTCTCCATTGCGAATCAAAGCATGAAAGCTGCTTCCACAGTAGCAGACAGTCTAGATGTTGACGCGTACCAAGAGTTTTTACGAAATCCGGTAAAAGAGACCCCCGCCTATAAACGAATCGAACAGCAATTGAATCAAGCTCGTGAGCAGTTCGGTTTGCTGTATTTATACACGATTCAAGTCAGCGAAGACAGGCAAAGTGGTCGCACAATGATCGTCGCAAGGCCGCCAAATGCGAAGCAAAATTTTGATATCGGTAATCCTATTGTTCTATCTTCTGAGCACATTCAAACGATTTACGAAGGATCATCAGCGTACTACTCAGAGATTATCAGAGATCCAGATTACGGGGTCTACATGTCTGCGGGCGCGCCGCTTAGAGATAGAGAAGGAAAAATCATCGGAATCATCGGAGTAGATACGGACGTAGCCATCATCGAGGACATTGGAAACGATGTTGTTCGTAGCAGTATTCCTGTTTTTGCGATTCAAGGTTTGTTTGTCGTCGTACTGATCTTTCTGGTTCTTTGCATGGAACGCTGGTACCAACGCGCCATCAAGGCAGCAGTTGGCGAGACGGAAGAAACCTACCAGGAAGAATTGCGCTCAGTCATTTGCTCGATGCGCTCCATACGCCATGATTTCGTCAATCACATGCAAGTGCTCTACGGTTTGATCGAATGCGGATATTATCCAAAAGCACGAGATTACGTGCAGTCGTTGCTGAAAGAAACCAAGCTTTTGGACCTCACCGTGAGATTTGCGAATCCTGCTTTAATGGTATTGCTTCACACCAAATGGGAGCAGGCCAAATCCAAACAAATCGTCATGCAATTTGAAGAATGCTCTGATCCAATCGATAGCATTCCTTCCATTGATCTGATCAAAATTTTATCGAATCTTATTGATAATGCGATTGAAGCGGCTGAGTTAGCGGATGGGGAAAAGCGAGTCAGCATCTATTTTTGCTGTGATGAAGAACACGTTGTTTTCCGAGTGGAAAATACAGGACCGGAAATAACGCCAGAACAACGTGCACGTATTTTCGATAATGGCTATACAACGAAAAGAGAGAAAAAATGTGGTGGGCGCGGAACGGGTCTGACGATCGTAGATGCAGTTGTTCACAAGTACAAGGGGAAAATTGAGGTTTGGTCCGAGCAGGGAATCACGAGATTTACCGTTTGGTTGCCAGTGAAATAGGCTCAAAACGAAAACGATTCTAGGATGATACGAAAAAGCCGTCAAATAGTTGACGGCTTTTTGCTTTTGCGAGGCGCTATGCATGGTGTCCTGGCGCTGGCTGCACCACTTGGCTTTCCTGTGCTGGAACAGGGCGTGAGATCGAGTAGAAGGCAAATCCGAACGAAAGCAGTACGAACACGGCTCCAACCCATGGTGTGTAAATAACGGAGGATCGCTCGACGACGAGACCGCCAGCCAGAGAGCCAAGGGCGATACCTAAATGCTGGGCAGAAGTATTCAGGCTTAATTGAATGTCCGCAGTAGCAGGTGAGCAGGAGATCAAATAGTTTTGCTGTGCTGGCGAAATAGCCCAGCTAAGCGCACTCCAGAT
The DNA here is from genome assembly GCF_021270385.1 of Brevibacillus sp. AF8. Taxonomy (NCBI): domain Bacteria; kingdom Bacillati; phylum Bacillota; class Bacilli; order Caryophanales; family Paenibacillaceae; genus Brevibacillus; species Brevibacillus sp. AF8. The sequence continues at coordinate 118,008 of NZ_JAGQDN010000017.1, forward strand.
GACCATGATCGGCAAGAACAAATAAAGCGAGCCTGTAAAAAACGGCAAGACACACATGATCAAGCCGAACACTGGAATAATCAACAAAATGCTCTTGGTTGCTCCCCACTTGTCAGCAATCCAACCGCCAATACCACCACCTGCAACGGCAGCAATCCCGAACAGGAGATAAATCCAGCTCAGTGTCGTTGCGTCTACATTCATCGTCGTTTGCAAATAAGGGGTAAAGTATGCATACAGCGCCAAGTGACCTGTCAGCATTAACATGACGATAAACAAGGCGCTGAATAGCTTGCCGCTACGGAGGGTAGTCATTTGATCACGCAGCGGAATCGGCGGTGCAGTTTGAACTTTTGGCAAAAACATGAGGATAAAAATCATCGCAACGATACTCAGAGCCGCAATCAGCCAAAACGGGGCACGCCATCCGAAGGCATTCCCCAGAGCCAGTCCGACAGGGACGCCGAGTACAAGCGAACCGCTAATCCCCATGAAAATAACGCCAATGGCGCGACCACGGTAAGCAGGCTCCACAAGACTCGTTGCAAGGGTAATCGACAGCACAATCAGGATGGAACTACTTGCTGCACTCAAGATACGTGCTGTCATTAATACGGCGTAGCTCGGACTAAGTGCCGCAAGCACATTGCTTAGGAAAAAGGCTGCTAATGCAAACAAGTATAGCTTTTTGCGCTCGACACGCCTCGTAACATGCAGGAGCAAAGGAGCAGCAACAGCAAAGGCAAGCGAGAAAATGGTGATTAATTGTCCGGCGGCACTAATCGATACCTGAAGATCACGAGCAATCAGATCGAGCGTACCACCGATAATCAATTCCACCGTACCTACGACAAAGGTAGCAATCGCTAAGATGAAGACACGTGGATTCAAAACAATAGCTCCTCTCGACTAAAAAGGTTACTACTATAATAGTAACCTTTTTAGTCTTCTGCAACTAGAAATTTCTCCATATAAATAGAAAAGACTCCGGCCAACTGTAGAATGAAAAACATAGAAAGTTCATTCGATAAATGTCACAAACGGTTAGTCAAATTTAAACCCACTGAAATAACAAAATAGGGAAAGGATATGAAGTGGGAAAACCAAGACACGATCATAGTTTACGAGCACTATTTTAATGAAGAAAAAAATCGCCAAGCTCATGATTAATAAAGCTATAGAAGAGGCACAGAAACGTCCATATAATCTTCCGATAGAGTTTCATTACAACGAACCTGAACGCATTTGAGAATGTCTTTATTTCCGTTTATGGGACAAGCCATCATTTGTCTAGGACCTGTTTCGTGACACGATCCAGCAGTTCTTTGAAGCTGAAATGGATGATCACTTAGGTTAAAACAAGCATAGTTCCGACGGTGACTATACTGGAAATAGTCGAAATGGCTACAGTAAAAAGACGGTGAAAACGAAGTTTGGCAACACAGAACTTCGTGTGCCTCGCAATCGTAATACGATAAGGAACTCGAGTTTTTTCATATTGCCGGTACCCTTGGTAGTAGCAGCCATTGTTCTCTGGAATACAGTACTTGGAGTGAGCGACAATGTTGGCGTTCGCCCTTAACGTACGATTTTTTCCATTTCGTGAGGTGACCCCAAGCTGGCCGTCTTGCCACGATGGTGCCAGTGGGCAGGTCTTCAAGGCTGATGGAGGGAACAGGAGCTTTTAGCATCTAGAAAAAAAGAAGGAGCTTGTCGCGCCGCGACAGCTCCAAGAAACCCCAATTCTTTACCTTTGGCTCTACGTCCATGATTCTTTCGATTGCAGTAACTCCGCCACTATAATAGCCCTCGTTTCATTTCACCCTGATGCTCCTGCCGCTCACTGCTTTTTCTTCGCGAACAGCAACCAGCTCGCGGACAGGACCGCTAATGCGACAGCACCTAGCATACTGATCAGCACATGTCGGTCTCCCGTTCCCACATACAGCAATCCATTCAAGACAAAAGAAGCGGTGCAAAGCAAAAAGCTCCATTTCAATACTTGTTGCATGATCCTAATCTTCTCCTCCCGTTCTGCTACTTGAGCACATCGACATGCTCGATGTTTCGAATCGACATATACGCGACGGCCGCGCCGAGGAGTGCCAGTCCAATCGGCACTGCAAGAATGGAATATAAGGTGAAGCCGTTGACGTTTTGGCAGACGAGCATCACGACGATGAGTGACGACACGATGGTAGCCGCGCCTGAATGTTTGCGCATGCCGAAATTCAGAGGAATCAGGCTTAAAAAGCTGGTCGCCAGCGCACTCATCACGACCGCAAGCAGCGATTTGGTTGCAACGGACCACGAGAGAGGCTCTGGAACAACGGAGGCGAACAGATTGAATACATAAAAGCCAACACCAACAAACAGGTTCGCCGCAATATCCGCAACGAGCGTAAACAGCACGACGACGAGCAGCTTGGCTGCGATGAGCTTTTTGCGATTGATCGGGTACATGAACAGTACCGTGATCGATTTGTTGCGGAACTCGTTAATGACAAGCCGGGAAATGAGCACTGACGCGAACACAATGTACGTTCCCCGAATGAGTGTATCAATGACGGAGAACGCCATTTCGTAGCTCGTAAAAGGCATCTTTTCTGTAATTTTCGAGTCAAGGCTGATAAAGCAAATTAGACTTAAGATCACGACGTTGGCGATCATCGCTGCCCGAATATAAGACCCGATCCGAAACTTGCGCATTTCGAGCTTCATGAGCTTAAACACCGACGCCACCCCCATTCAGAATGGACAGGAAATAATCCTCAAGTGACCCTTTTTTCTTATGAACCGCTTCGATCTTGACATCGTGCAGCACCAAAGTCTTCATCAGCTCGCTTTGCGGAATACGGCTATCGTAAATGCGGATTTGGCCATCGTCGGTGACGCGGACATTGGATATTTGCAAATAGTTTTCAAGCACGTAGGCCGCTTTCCTACTGTCGTTCGTCGTGATTTCGATATACTCCTGTGTTTGCTTGACGATATAGTCCATCGAAACTTCCTGCAGCAGCTTGCCGCCGTTCATGACGGCGATCGTGTCGGCGACCAGCTCCACTTCCCCAAGAATATGGCTAGAAATGAGAATCGTGGTCCCATATTGCTTGCACAGCATTTTGAACAGATCGCGAAGCCCCTTGATTCCTACAGGATCGAGACCATTCGTCGGCTCATCGAGAATCAGCAGCTCCGGCTTGGTCGTGATCGCCCGCGCGATGCCGAGCCGTTGCTTCATCCCCAGCGAAAATTCCTTTACCGCTTTCTTGTCGATCCCTTTCAGATTGACCAGCTCAAGCGCCTCATCAATCGCCTTTGGGTCATGGTAGCCCATATATTCGCAATGCAGCTCCAGGTTTTCACGGGCCGTCAGCTTTTCGTAAAAGATCGGGTTTTCGATGATCGTGCCCATTCGCCCCAACAGTCGGTACGACGTATCAGTCAGCCGCTCACCGAAAATTTCGATCTCACCTGCCGTCGGCTTCACCAGGTTCGTGATCATTTTCATGACCGTTGTTTTGCCCGCACCGTTTGGACCAAGCATGCCGTATATTTCGCCTTGCTTGATGTTCATATTGACGTTCGAAACAACTTCCTTACCCATGTAAGCACGAGTCAGTTGATTCGTTCTTACGATATACGTCATCGTTCGATGCCCCCTTCGTTCGTTACAAGCTCTATCGTAAGCATCGAATTTTGCTTTTTCCTTACCTGATTCTTACAAATTCCTTAAGCCCCGAATGCGATTCGCTTCAGTCTGACGGTAAACACTGTTTTTTCGTACGGCTTGCTATGGATGCGGATCGTCCCTCCTTGAGCTTCGATCAGCCTTTTCGTAATTGTCAGCCCGAGACCGCTGCCCTGATACGATTTGTTACGGGAGTCCTCCAGCGTGTACATCCGCTCGAACACCCGGTCCTGATGCAGCTCGTGGATCCCTTTGCCCCGATCCCATACGTCCACATATACAAACTCGTCGTCTCCGCGCAATGTTAATCCGACCACCATCGCCTCTCCGCCATGCTGAATCGCATTGGCGATCAAATTGTTCAGGGTGCGGTCCAGCGCTTCCTCGTTCCCCCACGCATACATTGGCTTGTCCGGGATCTCAATCGCGACCTCAAAGCCTTTGACCGTCAGCGTGTCATAAAATGCGAGTATATTTTTTTCGCAAATATCGTTCATGTGGATCCGAGAAAGCGGCATCGGCTCGTCCCCTGACTCCAGTCTCGCCAAATCAAAAAACTGTCGGATGAGCTGCAGCACCTCGTTGGCCTTGGCGTGCACCTTGGACAATAGAACCTTTTGTTTCGCTGCGTCCATGTCCGGATCCAGATTGATCGTTTCGATATAACCAAGTACAACGGTAAGTGGCGTCTTCAAATCGTGCGATATGTTCGAGATCATTTTCCGCATCGACTGCTCCATCTTCAGAAAATTCGCCGCTCTTTGCTGATTGTGCTCCAGCAAATGATTGATTTCGATCAAGACCGGTATCAATGCGCGATCGTCCGTAAAAACAAGCAGCTTTTCGCTTGTGCCACCCTCGATAATGTCCTTTAATTTGTGGTGAATCAGTTCCAGGCTGGAGCTTCTAGCCCGGTAAGCTCGGTATTGAGTCGCAATCACGACGAGCAAAAGAACGACCAGCACAACTAGCGCGATCACCATGTCATTATCCTTCCCACTTGTAGCCAATGCCCCACAGCGTCTTGATATAACGTGGTGCGGATGGCTGGTCTTCGATTTTTTCCCGCAACCGGCGGATATGGACGTTAATGACGTTTTCGTCCCCATAATATTCGTCATTCCAAATAAAGCCGTACAGCTGCGCCTTCGTGAACACGCGATTTGGATTTGTGGCGAACAGCTTCAGGATTTCGAATTCTTTGGCCGTCAGCTTCAGATCGACATCGTTTTTCGAAACTGAAAAATTTTCCAGATCAATACGCAGGGCTCCGAACATCAGCACCTTGGCAGCTGGAGATGCCTGATCTGCTGAGCCCGCTCCCGCATTCGAATACGTCGTGGCACGACGAATCGCCGCTTTGATCCGAGCCGACACTTCAATGAGAGAAAACGGCTTTGCAATGTAATCGTCGGCACCGAAGCCGAGCCCGATCGCTTTATCGACGTCGTTGTCCTTTGCCGACATGATCAAAATCGGCACCGAGCTGTTTTCTCGGATCCTCTTGATTACCTCGATGCCGTCCAGCTTTGGCATCATGATATCGACAATGACAATATCGAAGTAGCTTTGCCGAAACTGGGCAATTCCGTCCAGTCCATCAAACGCTGCCAAGACGTCGTAGCCTTCTTTGATCAGATGATTCCGAAGCATCTCGACGATTTGGGCATCGTCCTCAATCAGCAGTATGTTGTGTGGCATGGTGTTCTCTCCTTAATCCTATCCTTTTAAAAAAATCTCTTCCGAAACGATCACGATGTTTCCGAATACGCACATAGGAGTAGCGCTAGCAAATCGCGTTTATCTTAACTTATTGTGACCATCATTGTTAAATCAATGGTTGTCACATTGGAGTTAAGATAAACGCGTAATGTAAATGGCTAACATGGTATTTAGTTATTTATATTTATTGGTTATTTTGGATACTTTGTAGTTTTTAATAAAACCAAAAGCCAAAGTCCAGGGATTGTCAGTATCGGAGGCGGATAATCATCTTGCGGATTTCTTCATCGTCAAACAGTTGATCCACGTATTTTTGGGTGATTTTTGTCAGTGCGACATCATGGTAAAAAGAATCGGCAAAAAATTTGACGAACGGTTGACCGCGTGTCTTGATCGCGTGCCACCCTGTTTCCTCCTCGCCTGCAAAAATCATTTCGTCTTGGTCCGCTACAATTAGCTGATAGCGCTCCAAGCCTTGATGCTCTTGCACAGGGATAAAGGAATGAACACAGGAAAGCTTGGTAGTAATCTGCCCAATCACCAATGCTTCGATCTCTACGCCTTCCTTTTCTTTCATTTCCAGTAGGGGTACATACTCTAAAAAATCATCGGACCAGGCGGAGATACGAATAGACCGAGTCGCTCGTTGGATCAATTGTTTGCATTCCGCGCGGATCGATTCGTCAACCTTCAGGCTCCAGACTCGGTCATCACGTACAGTTTTATGGGAAAGGGAGCTGGTCAATTTTTTGACGTCCGTTTGAAATTGGCGGGTCAGCTTTTCTACCAGGCTGTCCAGGGGAAGGGCTGTATACCGCTTTTTCTTTTCCGATACGGTGTCAAGGACCATCCCCTTTTCTACCAGACGATTCAACACCTCGTAAATTTTTGCCTTTGGCACCCCCGAATGCTTCACGACCATTGCTGCATCGAGAGGCTCGCCGCTAGACGCCAACGCTTCATAAACTTTACTCTCATACAGAGAAAAACCAAATGTTTGCAGCATCAAAATCCTCCATGGAAAACACGAGCATTTTTATTCGATCGTACCGATAATCGAGTTGTTTTGCAAGAAAGAGGAGGGGCGAAAGGAATATTTTATCGGAATGTATCGAGCTTTTTCGACAAAATCCGCTAATTTTTCTGTAGGTCTTTAGGCAGTAGACACACCATGCATATATCAAATTGAGACCCTATATATATATGATTAGCCGAAAATTCGGCACTTGTTCCGAGTAGGTCGATAGCCTTATTGAGCAATTTCTTTTGAACGTGAAGGTTTTTTTGTCGAAGGAAAAAATTTGGCAAAGATTACGTATCACGTAATAATTAAGAATAGTCGGAATTGGGGGTTTAATTTTCCGATGCATCACAAATAGATAGAAAAAGAGGGTGAACCTTAGTGAAGAAAAGCAAAAAGCTCTTATCCGTTTTATTTTCCTCCTCACTCGTGCTCAGTACTTTCGTGGCTGCACCTGCAACGGGTTTGGCCAAACCCAAAGAGGACAAGCATGATCTGCATGTAGATTTGTCCACTGTTAACCTGGAGCGACTGATTAAAGGGTTAATGGAGCAAGGAATCATTGATGAAGACGCCGATCAGGAAGAGATTGACGAAGCGTTGCTCGAGTACTTCGAAGACAAAAAAGTCCCGCACGGCATTGATGAATCGTCCTCTTACGGTAAGGAAGCGAGCAGAGGACAGCAGGCAGCATTGGCTGATGCTGTGCAGAAAGTGGCTGAGATGGAGGACGGCGATGAAGTACGCTCTTCCAAACGACTACATACGGATAACATCGTTGTCGCTCTTATCGAGTTCCCTGACCGGGAGCATAACCAGCTACCAAAAGTGAGTGACTCGCTTTGGACAGAAGACTTCAACGAAAAGCACTATAAAGAGATGCTGTTTGATCAGAAGGGGTATGAAACTCCTGAAGGTATCGGCATGACAACCATGGCGAAATACTTCTATCTGCAATCGGGAAGATCTTGGACGGTTGACGGTGTGGTAACGCCATGGCAAATGGCAGAGAACGGCTACAAGTATTATGGAGGAAACTCCAAAGCCGGTGACGATTCCAATCCGCGCGATCTGGTAATCGAGACCTTGGCGGCAGTTGGGGAATCCATTGCTGGGAAAGAGGAATTGTACGATCAGCGTGATCCGTATGATATCGATGGTGATGGAGACCTGATGGAGCCGGATGGCAATCTGGACAACCTCATGCTCGTTCATGCAGGGATCGGAGAAGAGACAGGGGAAGACCCAGATGCGATCTGGTCTCACCGTTGGACCTTGAAAAAACCAGTAGATATTCCAGGTACTAGCCTCAAAGCATTTGATTACATGATCCAGCCAGAAGATGGCGCACCAGGCGTATTCACTCACGAGTACGGACACAATCTCGGTTTGCCAGACTTGTATGACACCTCAAGAGCTGGAAAAGACTCGCCAGTAGGTGCTTGGTCCCTCATGTCGTCTGGTAGCCATACAGGTAAGGTCTTCCAAACAGAACCTACAGGCCTTGATCCTTGGTCCAAAATGGTTCTGCAACAAATGTTTGGCGGCAACTGGATTGCTCCGACTGTTCTGGACTACAAGGATGTAGAAAAACGCAAGAAAACGGTTCCGCTCATTGATGCGAGCAGCACCGAGAAAAGCGGAAAAGTCGTTAAGCTGAATATGCCGAAAGTTGAAAAGAAACCGCCGGTTGAGCCAAAAGATGGTGGCTACGCATACTTCTCGGATGAAGGCAACAAATTGAACACCAAAATGACTTCCGATGTGATCGATTTGACTGGGGTCAGCTCCGCTACGATGAAATTCGACTCATGGAGGAACATTGAGGAAGGCTATGATTACCTATCCGTCAATGTAATCGATGCGGATACAGGTGAGAAAAAAGAAGTGCAAAAATTCGATGATGTAACAAAAGGCTGGGACAAAGAAGAAATCAGCCTGAACGAGTTTGTCGGCAAAAAAGTGCAAGTCGAGTTTAACTATGTGACGGACGTTGCTTACGTGTTGGACGGCTTCTATCTGGATAACTTTGAAGTAGAGGCAGATGGGCAACTTATCTTCGCGGATGATGCAGAGGGTGAGAAGAAGTTCAAGCTGGATGGCTTCATCCACTTTGATGGAAAAGGCAAAATGTATGATGCGTACTACCTGGTTGAACTGCGCTCTCATGAAGGAATTGACGCTGGACTGAAGTACTTCCGCCGCAACGACTCCTTCTTCACGTACGATCCAGGTATGGTGATCTGGTACTTTGATGGTCGCTACGAAAGAACACGTGATAACAATACGAGCCAGCATCCAGGCTACGGCTTGCTCGGTGTAGTAGATGCCCATCAGGAAGTGCGTTACTGGAACAATGATGAGGGTAACAAAAGCGCAATTGCAGACTCCCGCTATCAGGTGAACGATGCTGCATTTAGCCCGAACAAAACGTCCGGTATGGATCTGGATTACATTTATGGAACGATGAAATACGATCCGTTGAAAGGCGTTAAGGAGTTTGACGACAGTGATGATTACTCGATGCCGGAAGTACCGGAAGTCGGAAAAATTCTGCCGCAAATCGGTTTGCAAATCAAGCTGAAAAGGGTAGACAAAAAGTTCACGGATGCTTCGGTTGAGTTCTCCATTGACAAACATTAATGAATAAGCCAAAAGACGCCACACAGCGCCAAGCTGATGTTTGGCGTCTTTTTCGTTTCCATGATTACTGGTCTAAGCTCGGCTGCATCGAAATAGGCTATAACAATGAACGACAAGCTGCCTGATCTGATTGCGCGTAAGAAAGGCAACCTTTTGTACAGGCATAGGAATCGCGCCCGGCAGCAAGGGGGGATCAATCATGCTGCATATTGTCGCTTGCATTAAGCAGGTGCCGGACACCAAAATCATCAAGATGAATCCGAAGACGAATACGATGGATCGCGCCAGTGCGCCAGCCATTCTCAACCCGTATGATGCACATGCGGTGGAGGAAGCCGTTCGTTTGAAAAATCGATATGGGGGTGTGGTCTCCGTCGTCACCATGGGACCGCCGCCAGCGGTGAAGGCCATTCGGAAGTGCATCGAGATCGGGGCAGACGCAGGCTATCTGGTAACGGATCGTGCATTTGCCGGAGCAGACACATTGGCGACCAGCTATGCAATTACCAAAGCCATTGAGAAGATTGCAGAAAGCCAGCCAGTCGACCTCGTCATTTGCGGGAAGATGACCATCGACGGTGATACGGGACAAGTCGGACCGGGAGTCGCCAGACGGTTGGATATTCCGCCGCTTACGTGTGTGAAAAAAGTAGTGGAGATAAACAAAGAACAAGGTTACGCCATCGTGCATCGAAAGCTGGAGGATGGTTATGAAGTCATTCAGTCGACCTTGCCTTGTTTGTTTTCCGTGGAGAAGGAGATTAATGAAGTACCTTATTCTCCGCTGCCCAACATGCTTCGAGCTGCCAGATATAATCCTGTTGTCTGGTCCGTCGATGACTTGGGGGATATTGATCGGGCGCAGTTAGGCCTGAAGGGCTCTCCTACCATCGTTGCAAAAGTTTGGCCCCCAGAGAAACCAAAGGGTGGCGAAATGCTCGAAGGAAGTGCCAGCGAGCAAATTGCACGCTTGATGGAAATTTTGCACGATAAACAGCGACTGTTTCGGGTGAAGGAGGAGCAGATATGAATCTGGATGATTTTCGTGGCATCTGGGTGTTTTTAGAGGTGAGTGACGGTCGTATCGCCCCTGTATCACTCGAGCTGCTGGGGGCGGGAAGACAAATGGCTGACAAGCGAGACGTGCCGCTTGCTGGTTTGTTAATCGGAGATGGAGTCAAGGAGTTGGCCCACACGGCGTTTCCCTACGGTGCGGACCAAGTGTACGTATACGATCACAAAATTTTTCATGAGTACCGGACAGAATCCTACATGCGAGCTGTCATCGCATGTGTCCAAAAGCACAAGCCGGAAATTATCTTGTACGGGGCAACCTCAACAGGAAAAGATTTGGCGAGCGCTGTTGCGACGGACTTGGAGACAGGACTGACCGCCGATACGACCATGCTCGATGTGAACGCGGAGACAGGTTTGTTGGAGGCGAGCCGTCCAGCGTTTGGTGGTAACATCATGGCGACGATTTTGTGCAAAAAACATCGACCGCAAATGGCGACGGTTCGCCCAAAAGTCATGAAAGCGCTTGAGCCAGATGAGTCACGTACAGGAGAGATCATAGAAGAAAGCTTGAAGCTGCGTGAAGAAGACATTCGCACAAAAGTACTGAAAATTGTCCGGGAGACGAAGGAAAAGGTGCGGCTGGATGAGGCGGATGTGATCGTCGCTGGCGGCAAGGGACTCGGAAGCAAGGAAGGCTTTGCGCTTATACATCGCTTCGCAGAACGAATCGGGGCAACCGTCGGGGCCAGCAGAGATGCGGTGGAAGCTGGCTGGATCGGTCATGAACATCAGGTCGGGCAGACGGGAGTGACGGTCACACCCAAAATTTACTTTGCCATCGGCATATCAGGAGCTATCCAGCATTTGGTCGGCATGCGCAACTCAGGATTGATCATTGCCATCAATAAAGATCCGAATGCACTCATCTTCCAGTCTTGCCACTACGGTATTGTCGGTGATGCGTTTGAAATTGTGCCATTGCTCATTGAAGCTTTCCAAAAGGAGCCGGACAAGGAGGTAACGTATGGCTGAGAAATTTGATGTAATCATTGTCGGAGCAGGTCCGGCTGGAACAGCTTGTGCTTATACACTTGCCAAAGCGGGCGTAAATGTTTTGTTGATGGAACGCGGGGAATATCCGGGTTCCAAAAACGTCATGGGAGGTGTTTTGTATCGCAAAACGATGGAAGACATCATCCCCGAATTTTACAAGGAGGCACCTGTTGAACGACCAATCGTCGAGCAGCGGTTCATGATGCTCGATAAGGAATCAGCTATCAATTTCAGTTATAAAGGCATGGAGTGGGCCCAGGAACCTTATAACAATTTCACGGTGCTGCGGGCGAAATTCGACCAATGGTTTGCAGACAAAGCCGTGCAGCAGGGAGCACTTTTACTCAATGAGACCGTCGCTCTGGAGTGCATTGTTGAAAATGGCAAAGTAGTCGGTGTGAAAACAGATCGACCGGATGGGGATCTATACGCAGATGTTGTCGTTCTAGCAGACGGAGTCAACTCCTTGCTGGCGAAATCGTTAGGTTTCCACAAAGAGTTTCGCCCAGACGAAGTAGCGCTCGCTGTCATGGAAGTACTGAAGCTGGATCGCAAAATAATTGAAGATCGCTTTAACCTCGAGGGTGATCACGGTTGTACGATTGAAATCTTCGGGGATTCGACCAAAGGGATTCTGGGGACGGCTTGGTTGTATACGAATAAGGACAGCTTGAATATTGGGGTAGGGACGATGCTGTCGGGTCTAATCAAAAACAAGATCAAGCCGTATGAGTTGTTGGACTATGTAAAGAATCACCCGATGATTCGGCCGTATATCCAAGGCTGTGAGCAGCAGGAATACTTGGCGCACCTGATTCCCGAGGGGGGATATCGTTCCATTCCCAAAATTGTCGGCAATGGTGTCCTTGTCGTAGGAGATGCTGCCCAGCTCGTCAATGCGATCCATCGAGAGGGATCGAATATGGCAATGGCATCTGGTGTCATGGCGGCGGAAACGATCCTGGCAGCAAGAGAGGCAGGGGACTATTCCGAAAAAATGCTCGACGGATACCGGATCAATCTCTTGAACAGCTTTGTGGGTCAAGATTTGAAAAAGTACAAGGACGCAACGCATCACTTTGAAAAATTCCCGCAGTATTTCGAACAATATATTCCGATGATGAACAAAGCGGCGAGTCAGATGTTCACGGTTGATGGCAGCTCGAAATGGAGCAAGCAGAAGAAAATCTGGAGCGACCTCGGCTCTGCGAAGGACAAATGGAGAATGGCGCGTGATTTGATGAATGCGTGGAGGGTGATGAAGTGATGCAGGATCTACCGAAGGGCCAGTCGATCGAGGAGAAACAGTATCTCGTGCGCTTCAAAGCGGATACGGAGTCACATCTGCATGTTCTCTCCGCTGATGTTTGTGCAACGCAATGCCCTGATAAGCTCTGTACCATCTTCTGTCCTGCGGAAGTATACAAATGGGAAGAAGTAAGGATGCACGTCGGTTACGAAGGGTGTCACGAGTGCGGGAGTTGCCGCATTGGTTGCCCGTATGAAAATATCAAATGGGTGTATCCGAAGGGTGGACACGGAATCATCTTCAGACTCGGGTAATGGGCGGCGATGAGCGGTGATACAAGTAGGCGATCTGGTCGTATATGTAAAGGATGGGGCAAAGGGAGTTGTCATTCATATTGAGGAGGACCGCTTCCAGATAAAATGGGAAGATGATTTTGTCAGCTGGGAGAAAAGGGAATGGCTGCTGCCCAGTTCCTTGGAGCCGGGCGACCATCTAAAACAGAAAGAACAGCGGGAGTAAATTCCCACTGTTCTTTTGTTTTGAGGAATTTGACTACTAGTTACGGACTGTATAAGGATACACCCGAGCAAAAGACCCCTCAATTCGAAAACAGCCGAGAACTGGTTGTGGAGAAGCGAGCGAAACGATGAGATACGCAGCCTCCGGGTAATGACAGTAAGCAATATCTTCAGGTGACGGAATGGGAGGAGCAGTAGGGTGGGAGTGATAGATCCCGACCAAATGCTCCCCGCGAAACGCCATTTTGTGGAAAACGTGTTGAATCTGCTTGGGGTCCATGGCGAAGGCCACGGGGCTTTTCAATGTATTTTCCATTCGCCAAACCGTTTGTGCACTCCCATTTCTACCGGAAAGCAATCCACACGTTTCATTTGGCCTCTTCTCCAGGGAATCTCGGATGATCTCATCATAGACAGCACGGGTCATGGAAAAGGGGGTCTCTAAAAGATTAGCCCTGCCAACGCCTGCCGCAGCATCCTCCACTCGTTCTAGTCTGGACGGACGGTTGAACTCTGTGAACCGGACCGGATTTTGGCAAAGGTGATGGTGGCATTCGACGCTGGGTAGGTTGGACAGGGTGTTGTTGACGCTGTTGGTACAGTGCACGCATTTGTTCAGGTGTCATGGTTTTTTCCTCCCTTTCTAGACTGTACTATGTTGTATTCAGTATGGCTGCACATGGTAACGGCTCTCGCACATTTTACTTATTCAACGAAACGGGTTGAAGGCGTTGGCGTTTGGGGGATACATCGGCATTTTTACGGGTGTGGGAGTTACTTGTTGTGTCGAGGGATCGGAGCTTGGCATAAATGGAGTGGTTTGTTGGAATTGGGTGCCTGGCTGGAATTGAGTATTTTGTTGGAATGAAGCGCTATGCTGGAAATGGCTGAAGGCTTTATTGGATCGAGTTTCTTTTTGCGTGAATTCTTTGATGATTTGTTTGTATTTTTCTTCGTTGTTTTGGAACTCTTTCACCATGTTTTTTAGTCCGGCTATCGTCTTTTTCATCAATTGCTCCTGGGATGTAAACTCTTCAATGGCTTTTTCTTTTTCCGTTAGCAGAGTGTCATATTTTTGAGTTGTTTTCTCTAGCATTTCGTTCCATTTATTTTTTTGAAGAGACACGTTCGCGAGCTTCTCGTCGGTTTCCTTGGCTTGTTGCTGAAAAGCTTTGATGCGATTCTCCGCCTCCGTTAATTGCTGTCGTGCTTCTTTTAACTCCGACTGGAGACTCTTAACGGTGTTTTGTGTTTGTTGGATTTCTTCGTCGCGTTTTTGGATGCTTTGCTGCAATTCTTGCTCATGCAGGGAATGGGATTCGGCCAGCTTTTTATAGTCAGCAACGAGTTGATTTTTCGTTAACCGGGCTGCCTCCAGCTCAAGCAGAGCTTCCGTTAATTGTTGAGAAGTCGCTTCGTGTTTGGCTGTCCAACTCTGTTCGAGATCGATTGCTTTTTGCAACATCTCCTGGCGGGTCGCTTCTAGTTCTTGCGCTTTCGTGTGTACATCTTGTTTTTGCGCTTCGAGTTCTTGCTCTCGGGTGTATCTATCTTGATTCTGCACTTGCAGCTCCTGCTCCCGGATATGCAAATCTTGCCTTTGAACTTGGATTTCTTGCTCCTGAGAGAGTAGTGCTTGTTCCAGTGTGTGTAGTTCTTGCTCCCGAGTAAGCAACTCCTGTTCACGAGTTTGTAGGGTATGCGCTTGAGCGAGCAGCTCCTGCTCTTGGGTGTGTAGCTCTTGATCTCGCGCGTTCAGCTCTTGTTTCAGCGTGAGTAACTGTTGCTCGTGGGAGTGGATTTCCTGCTCATGAGAGAGAAGCTCCTGTCCGCGAAGCTGCAGCGCTTGCTCTCGGGATTGAAGTCCTTGTTCTTGTACCTGTAGTTCTTGGCTCTGAGTCAAAAGCGCTTGCTCCTGAGAGAGGTTGGCTTGTTCCCAATCCCGAAGCTCCTGTTCATGGGTCTTGAGTTCTTGTTCTTGAACCTGCAACGCCTGCGAATGAGCTTGTAGTTCTTTTCCTTGAGCCTGCAGCTCTTGTTCAAAACGGTTTAATTCTTCTACCCGTACTTGAAGGCCTTGCGTCTGCTCGAGAAGTTCTTGCTCTCTCGCCTGAAGCCCTTGCTCGAAAGCGAGCAGATCTTGTTCTTTTGTCTGGAGGTTTTGATTCTGAGAGTGAAGTTCTTGCCCGCGCGTTTGCAGCTCTTGCTCGAGAATGTAAAGGTCTTGCTCTCGAGCTTGAAGGTATTGCGTCTGTGTGAGAAGGTCTTGCCCTCGAACTTTAAGTCCTTGTTCGAGGATTGTAAGTTCTTGTTCTTTTGTTTGGAGGTTATCTGCTTGTGATTGCAGTTCTAGGCCCTGTGTCTGCAGCTCTTGTTCGAGAACATGAAGGTTCTGCTCCCGTGCGTTGAGGTCTTTTGTCAGGGAATGCAGCTCTAGCTCTTTGGAAGTGAGCTGCTGTTCTTTCGTCTCGAGGTTTTGCGCTAGGGATTGAAGTTCTTGGCCTTGAGTCTGCAGCTCTTTTTCGAGGACGTGAAGGTCCTGTTCCCGTGCGTTGAGGTCTTTTGTCAGGGAATGCAGCTCTAGCTCTTTGGAAGTGAGCTGCTGTTCTTTCGTCTCGAGGTT
>NZ_JAGQDN010000018.1:0-130615 GCF_021270385.1 Brevibacillus sp. AF8
CGATCGCCGCGTAACTATGGGTTTTTAGGCAGTCTACTTGACAGGGTTATGACCAGCCCTCGGGGGATTTCCATTTAATATCTCACTCAAGCTACCGGGGTTAATGCCCGTTAATTCACCCAGTTTGCTTAATGTATAACCGTGCTTTCTCCGACATTGTTCAATTTCTGACCGCAGTGACTGATACAATGTCCCTTGCAGCCCTACCATAAAGGTTCATCCCTTCGTTTTTACTTTATTTTACATTTTTTCGAAATACACTACTTTACCTTCCTAGCATTTCGTCATCTAGTTCATAACATTTTGACCTAGGAGTCAGCAGATACCCGGACAATGGGGTAACGGAAGGGTTTTTGGGGCCTTGAGGTGTGAGAAGAAGTAACCTTATCCTTACTTTTCCGTTTTCAATCTGTTTTGTGCAATGACAATATATTTATCCAATTGTTGGCTTACAGCCAAAACTTTATCATGTGAAAGACCATACCTTCCTGCCAATTCCATCATTTCCTGTCGTAGCTGTTCAATTCTATTATCCAACTCTAAGTGGCAACCGATTTCCTTTACCATGCCCCGGATCGTACACTTACTTTTAGGGGCTGATGCTGCTCCTCTTTTGGGGGAGTTTCCACTGTGAAAAGAAACATCCCTATCTAAAATATTTGCGATAGCAGTAATGTCCAACGCCCCCTCTCTTTTACATTTTATTACATATATTTACTATACAGGGATGTGCAGAAATTCACCGATTAAGAAAAATTGAATAGAAAAAACATCCCATCGGAGGGATGTTTTGGGGGGAGAACACTCTATTTAACAACCAGAATCCCAGTAAAATTCCTAAGCATCAGTTCCATGCTGATTTGCCTTGGCTGTATACATGTTGGAATGGCTTGAATCAAAATCAATCGGGATACCTGCGAGAAGTCCAAACGTAATAAAAAATGCGAGAATAAGTCCCTTCATCTTTTTAATCCCCCTCTTTCTACTTTATAACATTTTACATGCAACAATCTGGGTAATGCTAAATCCTAAGCATCAGCGCTATTCTCTAACATAACTATAACTGTTGCAGTGCATCTTTGAGAATGTAATACTAGGTACCCCTATGTAGCTTTGGATAATCAGATCGCTCTTTTACCCGTTACAATTGTTCGATACTGTTCCACTTGTGTTGTGGATGCATACTGCCGATATTCTTCAAATAATGCTACGCATTTAAGAGTATCGTCATATCGATTCATCAAATCTGCTAGGGAAAGGCAACGTAAAGTTTCTTCGATTCCTCTTTCTATCCGTCCTTTATCAAACTCATAAATGGATGTCTGATATCGAAACTGGAGATGTCTGTCCAATCCAATAGCCTCTTTAAATTGACCGAAACTAGCAA
Organism: Brevibacillus sp. AF8; assembly: GCF_021270385.1. Classification (NCBI taxonomy): domain Bacteria; kingdom Bacillati; phylum Bacillota; class Bacilli; order Caryophanales; family Paenibacillaceae; genus Brevibacillus; species Brevibacillus sp. AF8. The sequence continues at coordinate 1,388 of NZ_JAGQDN010000018.1, forward strand.
TATGCGAAGAAAAACGTTCTAATATCTCATCCACACAAAATTGGTACGTATTAGCTGATTTCATAATAGAAATTAAACCAGCAAGTATTTCATTCGTAGGAAGACTTTCAAGATAGTCTGCATACTCCTCAATAATGCTTGTATTGCCAGCTAGTACCTCTAATGTGTATAAGTTTGCCTTTGCCCAAACACGGAACTTTTCTACCTCTTGGTGCCCGACTTCATCCAGTAATTCAAACCATCCCAAATCAGCGTAACCTTGTACATATGTTTTTGCCTGTGCATACAGGCCTTGCATTTCCAATGCCGCGCCCTTGAATAGGTGTCCTATTGCATAATAAAAGACCAAGTGCCTGTCTGTCTCAGGTAACTCACTCTTTTTGTTTCTTTTCAACCTATCCAACTCATGTATGTAAATCGTTTCTGCAAGAAACCGCAACTCATCTGCATACTGCTCTGATTTCTTCCATTTCTGTAAAGCGAAACAAACCCGCGCTAATTGAAATAAAGCATCCAACTGATAGTTCTCAGGAAGCCTATTCCGATAGGGAGCAAACCGAATAACTGCCTCCCCATTTTCTTCAGAATTGGTCCCGAGTGCAGCCCGAAACAATCGATATTGACTCATTACGAATTGGTCAGAATGTCCATCCTTCTCGCTATCAACGACAGCCTGATAAAAAGGTACGGACTCTTTTTGTTTCCCACTTTCATATAGCTGTTCCGCCACTAAAAAGAGAGTCGAAATATTTTTAGGGTTGTCCAACAATTTAGGAACAACCTCTTCGATGCAATCTTTCCGCCCAACCTCCGCGCATCGAACTAAATAAGGTATCAACCGAGGGCGCGATATTCGCCCCTCTGTTATGCATTCTTCCGTATACAATTCGTACAACCAACCTGGCTCGCGACCAAACACCGCCGCTAGCGCATCCAATTGACCAATGGTCATAGCCCGCGGTGGATTTCCGTTCAAGATTTCGCTTAAACTCCCATGGTTGATTCCCGTTAATTCACCTAATTTACTCAAGGTATAGCCGCACTCTCTACGGTGTCTTTCAATTTCTGACCGCAGCGACCAGTGCATCGTCCCTTGCAGCCCCCCCATAAAGAATCAACCCCTACTTTTTTCCTTAATTTTACAACAAAATATATTTTTTTGATAGATTTTTCTTTACAATCCTTAACATTTCTGTAATCTAGTTCGTCACTCTTCGCACAATTCCTCCAATGTCTTACAGGTGTTTGCACTTCGTGACAATTACACTCAGTTGAATCAGCTTTCATGCGAATACAGCCTCGAAACTCTACTTTTGAAGCGCTCCCGCTATTTATTTCGGAGCGAACAGTACACGCCCTCAGCAGGGCGTAGGCCGAAGCGTAGACTGGAAATCCGCTTCTTCCCCACCACTACAGTTACTTATAGCCACATTGTAAAAAAAGCTCCGCCAAGATATCTGGCGAAGCTTTCATTTTCATACTGTACTTATGGCATAGCTACTTTCATAACCGCACGAACGGAATCTGCGGATTTATCCAATGCTGCCTTCTCAGCAGCAGTCAGATCCAGCTCGATGACTTGCTCGATACCGTTTCCACCCAAGAGGGTTGGTACGCCCAGATAGATATCATTGTAACCATACTCGCCTTGGAGTAAAGCGATGGATGGCAGGATGCGCTTCTGGTCTTTCAAGATCGCTTCTGCCATTTCTACCAGAGCTGCCGCAGGTGCATAGTAAGCGGAACCGTTGCCCAAGAGAGCTACGATTTCGCCGCCGCCTTTGCGTGTACGCTCTACGATGGCGTCCAGACGATCTTGTGGGATCAATTTTTCCAGTGGGATGCCGCCAGCGTAGGAATAACGCAAGAGTGGCACCATGTCGTCCCCGTGACCGCCCAATACGAAGCCTGTTACGTCATTTACGGATACATTCAGTTCCATCGCTACGAACGTACGGAAGCGAGCTGTATCCAGTACGCCGGATTGACCGATTACGCGGTGTTTCGGGAAGCCGGACGTTTTGTAGAATGTATAGGTCATCGCATCTACCGGGTTAGACAAGATGAGTACGATGGAGTTTGGTGCATATGTTTTCACTTGCTCAGCAACCGAGCGCATGATGGCCGCATTCGTTGCTACCAAGTCGTCGCGGGACATGCCTGGCTTGCGGGCAATCCCTGCTGTGATGATTACGATATCGGAGCCTTCGATGTCTTTGTAGTCGGAAGTACCTGTGATGCTAGCATCGAAGCCGAGAACGGGAGAAGCTTCCATCATGTCGAGTGCTTTCCCCTTCGTTGGGTTTTCCAATTGAGGGATATCGACCAAAACGATGTCAGCCAGCTCTTTTTGCGCCATGATGAACGCAGTTGTCGCTCCAGTAAAACCACTACCGATTACGGCTACTTTTTTTCTGCGAAATGTCATGCTGAATCCTCCTCGTCATGTTACAAGACTAGTTTTACACCACTTGCTTTTTGCTCCAGCATTTTGGAGAGAATAGTCCCGATGTGGGCACCCGCCTCAACCGGAGATGTACCTTGACGATGAATATTCGAGATCACTGTACGCTCTGATTCTACCATACCTTTGCGTGGACGGTAGCACATGTACGCACTCATGGAATGTGCCGTAACCAATCCTGGACGTTCTCCGATCAAGAGCACCAATACTTCTGGCTCCAAAATCTCGCCGACGTGATCCATACTGGCTACGCGTCCGCCCTTGATAAAAAACGGAGTGCCGCAGGTCAGTCCGTAGCTTTTCATAGAGTCCATCAGGGATGGAAGCACGTCTTTCAGGTTCGCATCCACCGCAGCAGCACTCAAGCCGTCCGAAACCACGATTTGTACCTGCGGTTTCTTTTGGCAGCGCTCTTGGAGCATGCGTACGCCTTCCTCAGTGAGGATACGTCCCATGTCTGGGCGCTTCAAATAGTTTTCCGTGTTGTCATACTGTGTTTCCACTGTGAACAAAGAGAACTGGTCGAGCACCGCTTGACTGACTTCGCCATATACAGCATCTACAGCCGCAGCATGGTCACGACGCAATTCGAGCATAGTTTTGGTCAGAGGTCTCACACCTGTACGCCAAACCCCGATGCGCGCTGGCGTGCTGGACAGCAATTCATCCAAGCCTTCCTTGTACTTCGGATTCGGTACATGTGTGGTTCTCTCTGGTTCTGTCGATGGAGCAGGCTGCTCATTCACTACAGAAGCCGGTGTCGGTGCGGCTGTCGCATTTGCTACTGGCTCTGCCTTTGGCTCCGATCTCAGTTGGATCAAGCCTGTCTCTGCTTTTGGTGACGGAGCTTGTTCTGTTGCCTCACCCAGCTTCTTTTGCAGCTCAGCTACTACTTTATCTACCAAGAAATCTAATTGTTGTTCCATCCGTCTTTCACCTCCTGATCTTACATGAAGATTGTCGGATCGCCTGCTTTTGCAGTCAGCCTACCGTTTTCCATGATGCCCATTTTCTCCAGCCATTTTTCAAAATCAGGAGCAGGTCGCAGTCCCATCACTTCACGGAATGCCGCAATATCATGGAAGCTCGTCGATTGATAGTTGAGCATGACATCGTCTGCCATCGCTACGCCGATTACGAAGTTAACCCCTGCCGACGAGAGCAAAATGCCGAGATTGTCCATGTCGTTTTGATCGACCTTCATGTGGTTCGTGTAGCATACGTCACAGCCCATCGGCAAACCGTGCATTTTGCCCATATAGTGGTCTTCCAGTCCAGCACGGATCACTTGACGGCTGTCGTACAAATACTCAGGTCCAATGAAGCCAACTACTGTGTTCACGATAAACGGATTGTACTTGCGAGCAAGTCCGTAGCAACGCGCTTCCATTGTTACCTGGTCCATGCCGTGATGCGCCTCGGCAGACAGCTCAGAACCTTGGCCTGTCTCGAAGTACCAGAAGTTCGGCCCGTAGGAGGTGCCTTCTTTGCGCATCAGCTCATCTGCTTCATCCAACAGTGCTACATCAATACCAAATGCCTTGTTTCCTTTTTCACTGCCCGCCAAACTTTGGAAGATCAAGTCTGCTGGTGCCCCATTACGGATGGCACGCATTTGTGTGGATACGTGAGCCAATACGCAGTTTTGCGTCGGGATATCAAACTTGGCCATCACGTCTTTGGTCATGTTTAAAATATCCTTGACGCTGTCCGCTGTATCGATAACCGGGTTGATCCCGATAACCGCATCGCCGATTCCGTAGCTCAGTCCTTCGTACAGAGACGCTTTGATGCCTTGTACGTTATCAGATGGATGGTTCGGCTGTACACGAGAAGCCAGTACGCCCTTCTGACCGATTGCTGTGTTGGCATGCGTCACAACTTTGATCTTGGACGCAGCCGTAATCAAGTCGAGATTGCTCATGAGCTTGGCAGTCGCTGCGATCATCTCACTGGACAAGCCGCGGCTGATTCGCTTGAGTTCATTGTCGCCTGCTTGATGGCTCAAAATGTACTCGCGCAGCTCAGCTACACTCCAGTTTTTGATTTCATTGTAAATCTTTTCGTTGATGCCTTCTTCGATCACACGTGATACTTCGTCTTCTTCTGCCGGCACCATCGGATTGTTGCGGATATCCGCCAATGTCAGATCAGCCAAAACTTGCTTGGCAGCTACACGTTCCCGGGAATCAGCAGCGGCGATACCAGCCAGCTGGTCGCCTGATTTATCTTCATTAGCTTTCGCGAAAACTTCTTTCAAATCGCGAAATTGATAGGTCTGTCCAAGCACAGTCGTTTTCGTGTTCATCACGTCCACCCCTTCTTACGTTACGGCCTCTCATCAAATGCAAGTGTCTTGACAACGACAGGAATGATCGTTCCCGAGATCGGCTCACCGAGATCGATGTAATCGCCGTATTCCACACGCACTTGATCGATGCAAATGATTTCCGGTGCCCCTTTGCAACGCAGCGCCAAGGCCTGCCCGAGCGCTTTCGCCATATCTGTTTCACAGATCACAACCATGGTTTGACTCTCGGGGAAAGTCGCCCGGTATTGCTCCGACAGCTCCTGGGACAGCGTCTGCAGCAGAGCGTACGAGCAGTACCCGATGCCGGAGATCGCAAGTGCGAAAGGAATCCCTGTCGTTTTTTCAAACAGGCGCTCACCCAGTTGGTAGATCGAAGCCACTTCTTGTCGCAGCCTTGTGGCATCTGCCAATTGTTCCTCGGTAAGCTCTAGCTTGAGAATCGGAATATTTTTGATTGGCAACAGCTCCGGCTTGATATGCACGGTTGAACCACTAATCTCCGTACTCTGCATCCCCGCGCCAATTACCGTTGCCCGTACCGTTTGATCCGGGTCTAGCCACTGTACCGGATACGTTCCTTTTTCGCGCTCCTGCTGGAGGACATAACCGAGCAGTGGGCCGAAATCGCCGTATCGGCTCGCATCCGAAATATTTTGGACGGGAGGTCCGCTCATGAGTAGACCCACACCGCCTGAGACAGTCAGTTCGTTAACAGGGATGGTATCGCGCAAATGCGGTCCCACTACGAGCAAGCCTGACACTTGGCGCTCTTTCCCCGTCAAATAATCGAGCATACTGCGTCCCAGCTGTTCGGCAACCTCTGTGAGCTGCGCGAATCCGATTTCCTGTCCGACTTGAATACGCAGTCCTTTTGCCGTCAGCCATTGTTGAATGTTCGGCGACACGTATTGAACGACACCTTGCGGACTGAGACGAATCAGTCTTCCTCCGACGTGGAACGTTACCGTCGCAATCGCCCGGCCACGTTGGAAGTAGGCTGCATTCGCTGTTCCTCCGCCAATATCGACATTGACGATCACACCTTGCATGGCTTGCGAGCGTTTTTCTGCGCCAGCGCCCTTGCCCGCCAGCACGCCTTCGAGGTCAGCACCTGCTGTCGCTACCACGAAATCCCCGGAGCGTTCTGCCAGCAGATGAACGATATGCTGTGCGTTCTTTTTGCTGGCTGTTTCTCCGGTAATGATGACCGCCCCGGACTTGATTTGAGACAAGCTGATTTGTGCCTTGTCGTACTCGGCTGCAAGAATCGCTCCGATTCCGTCAGCATCGATTTCATCAAATCCGATGAGCGGTGTGGAATGCACTTCACTCGCATACAGCAATTGTCGCTCCACGATCTGATAACGCGGCAGCGAAAACGTGCTGGACATGCGACCCAATCGCAATCGGCTTACGATCATTTTGGTCGTGCTTGTTCCCACATCGATCCCGACGCTTTGGATCCATTGTTCGTCCATATGAACCTCCTTGAACCATTGGCGTGTCAGACGGGCCCTACGAAAAAACGCTTGAACAGCCGGTTCCTTGCTCCCGGTCTGATTCAAGCGCCTTTGCTCTCTTCGTATCTACTTGTCACTGCTTTTTATGATAACGTCAGTTCTAGCTTTGCGAAAAAATGGCCTGCTCGCCCGACAAGATTTCCTCTGCCAGCTTCACAAGCGGCATGCGCCGTTGCATGCTTACTTGCTGCATCCATTTGTAAGCCGCATCCTCTTCCAAGGATAGGGCACTCATCAGCTTTCCTTTTGCCTTTTCCACTGCCTTGCGATCCTCGATCTTTTGCTTCAGATCATTGATATCCTTCTTCAGGGAAACGACTTTTTCCTTTTGACTGAGCGCGATTTCTACTGCGGGAATCAAATCATCCTCCGACACCGGCTTCACCAAGTAAGCCGTCACACCCGCTTTTCTGGCATCCTGGACGAGTTCCTTTTGGCTATAAGCCGTCAAAAGGAGAATGGAACTGTCTGAAAAGGAACGAATGATACTGCTTGCCTTGATACCATTCAAGACAGGCATTTTCACATCCATGATGATCAGATCGGGCTTGTGACGATGGGCCTGTTCGACTGCCTCTTCTCCGTTTTTCGCTTCGGCAACCACTAAATACCCTTCATTTTCGAGCATCTCGCGCAAATCCATGCGAATAATCGGCTCGTCATCAACCACCATAATCTTCGGCTGTGTCATCTTCATCCTCCTTTTGGATCGGATAGAGTATGGTAACCTCTGTTCCGTTCCCAGTGTTGCGGAAATGCATCGTGCCTTCGAGGTCTTCCCTGACCAGTGTATCGACAATTTTCAGGCCGAGATGGCCCTTTTTGTGGATTTGCTCCATGTCCTCGATGCCCACCCCGTCATCTGTCACAGACAAACTAACGAAGTCTTCCTTGGCAACCAGTGCAATAGAGATTTTCCCTTCTTGCTGCTCGTGAAAACCATGAATCATGCAATTTTGAATCAGCTCGGTGACGATCAAGGCAAACGATGTTGCTTTGTTGGACGGCAGATACACCGATTCGCCCGTCACCACAACGTGTATAGCTTGCTCAGAACGTCTCATCGAAGAGACGATTATTTTCGATATTTTGGTTAAAATCTCTTTGAAGTCAATCTGCTCCAGACCATCCTGTGCCAAGTATTCGTGAATAATGGCGATGCTGTTGATGCGATTGATGCTTTCCCGGTATACTTTTTCAATCTCGTTGGACTGTGAACGCCGCATTTGCAGGCGCAACAGGCTAGAGATGGTTTGCAAATTGTTTTTGACCCGATGGTGAATCTCTTTGATCACCGCGGATTTGATCATTAATTGCTTTTCTTTTTCCCGAATGTCCGATATGTCTCGCAGGAGAATGAATCCCCCGATGATGTCTTGCTTGCGGACGGACGAAACCGCTTTCATCATGATAAAATGTTTGCCTTTTGACAGCTCCTCCTGAATATAACCCCCGTTGCGTACAAAATTCTCCGGGGTAACTCTCCAGGAAAAAATACGTTCGATGCTCTCTCCCTTTTCCGGCCTCTCAAAGCCAATCAAGGAGAGCAGCTTGTGGGCACGACCATTGGCATACGTGATAATCCCACTCTGATCAAACAAAATCATGCCCTCGTGCAACAGCGACGAAATGGGCAGATCAGGCACAGCGAACTGGATGAGCGTCTCACTTAACTGCTCCGTTGTTTCCTTGAGCATTTCGACGTTCTTTTCCTGTTCTACCTGTTTGGATATATCTTGTTCAGTTATCAAGGTCCCGATTGTTTTTCCAGCCGCATTCGTAATGGGTACGACACTTTGTCGCATCACGACCTGCTCCTGTGAAACCCCACGTGAACCGATGACGGGCTTGCCTGTAGTCAGGCAATACATAACGGCCGGCTCATTAATCGCCGTCGCCAAATGCCCTACGACCGATCCACTGTACATGGAGCGTGCCGTACTCGGTGCAGCTTGTGCGACTACCATCGCCGCGCTCCGATCTACCGTCGGACAATCGATAAACATGTCCGCTTGAGACAGATCAGCAAAAATCTGAAGCTTGGAAGCCAGATCCTCCACAATCCGAATGTCGTCATCACTCAACGTCGTGGACGCTTTGCACACTTCTCGTATTGATTGCATGTGAACCTCTTTTCACCTGCTAGGAGTTGATATGACCTCATTTTCTCACAGACACGCTACGGCGGAAAGGGGTGTAATACTGGTTAATCACGCTACTCGTTTACAATTTCTTGCAAATACGCTCGCAATTCTGGCACTCCCTCACTCGTGAGCGAGGAGGTCCGGAAAATTTTCGCATTGCCGAGCGATTGACGCAGGAATTGTTCTGCCCTCTCCACATTGGCATCAGGATGATCCATTTTGGTAATGACCCCGATGCACGATTGCGGAAACCCTTGCGAAAAGCCAGGAGGGAAATAATTGCGCTCCCGCGTAGCATCCTGCACCATCACAATGACCTTCGCCTCAAGAGAGGTAGCCATAAGCGTGCGGTAAAACATCGGGTTTTCGCTGTACTCACCCGGAGTGTCAATTGCCCAGTCCCGATATTCGAGCGCTTGGGTCTTCCTGGCAGGCTGTTCGTCATTGAACAGCGCCCGCACCAGAGAAGACTTTCCTGCTTCAATTGCACCGATAATCATTACACGGCCGGTCATGATTTCGTCACCAACGCCGGTGTAAACCGCAGTTTTTCGCTCAGCACCTGATTGACCGCTTCGACTGCCATCTCAACAGCGGATACATCTCCTACGACAATCAGTGAACCTGTAAAACGATCGAGAAACCCAAGCTCGACGCCAGCAGCCTTTGTCGCAATATCCGCGGCAATAATGGCTGTTTCGGTAGGCGTCAAAGTCAAGATGCCGATCGCACCGGCCTCATTGATACCTAGCTTGGTATAGAGCATTGGGTCAGGGTTTGCGATTACATGAGCCAACGTGACCTGTTTCCCTGGTACGAATTCCTGGATGACTCGTGAACGTTCCTGTTCCATTCCTATTCCTCTCTTCCTGCGGCACCCGGCACCTCAAACGAATCCACGATGCCTACGATGATCGCATCGATCGGCACACTGGTGCCAGAGAAAAGGATTCGGGCAGGCGTCCCACGAGAGACGATAACCTGCTCCCCGATTCCCGCACCGATCCTGTCCGCTGCGATTACGGTTTGTCCGCCTTCTTCGCCACGCCAATCAATCGGCTGAACGACCATGAGCTTGAGATTTTCCATACCTGCTTCTTTTTGCGTGGCCCAGACGCTGCCGATCACTTTTCCCAAAAACATGCGATCACCCTTTTCCTAAATAGCTGACCGTAATGCCGCGTTCTCTCATGCTGTCATAAGCAAGCGGAGAAACAATTGCACCTTTTTTCACGATCAAAGTCGTATCGCGAAGCTCAGGCTGAGATCTGATCCAATCCGCTGTCAACAGCTTCCCGGAAAAGACAGCTTCTTGCTCATCCAAAGGAGTCAATGTCGGTTGCTCTGTCTTGCTAGTAGTCTCCACTTTTTGCAGTTGAGACTTCAGCTTGGAAACCACGCGATCAGCCAGACGGCGTTGCTCTGCAAACTCTACACCCAGCTCTTTCATGCTCTCAACGTGACGGTTGAACAGCTTTTCATAAGCAGGTGTCAGTGTCAATGTTTGCAGGGTACGACGGTCTGCGCGCTTGATCCCTGGTACATCGGAACCAGCGATGACGAATTTGCCCGTCACCAACGCGGAAAAGACGATTTCCGCTTTAATTGTTCCTTTTAGACCGGAAGCAATTCTCGCTGCATTATCCAAATCGATTTCTGGAATCACGATACCGACATAATCTTTCGGCACTTCCAACGGGGCAGGAGCGTACTCATCTGCTGTAAGAATTTTGCCTGCTCCCCCACATTCAATCTTATGCATTCCCAACCAGGAAGAGGTTTCTCCGTCCAGGAAGAGAATGTCATGGCAGATCCCGTGGTTTTTCAGTTGGATAAAATGATCTTGAAACGCCTCATGAGCCTGGCTGTCGCAAAAAACGTACAGGACACGAGGCGCTGTGCTGCTTTGTTTTTCTGTATTCATCGATTGCAAAATTTCTTTCGTAATCGACGCCACCATTTCTCTGATGTCCATCAAGCTCAACCTCCGTTAGCCGGAGTAAAATTGCCCGTTCTTGCCGATCACTTTTACCCGGTCGCCCGTTTTCAAATTAGCGGCATTTCCTTCATCCGTATCAACGTGGAAATCAAGTGCAAACTGCGGATGTACACGAACGACTACATCTGGATAGATAATAGGACGATCGCTTTGCGTCGCCAGAATCAGCCTATCGCCATCCTTCACTTGATATTGCTCGGCATCTGCTGGAGACATATGAACATGGCTCTTCGCTACGATTACGCCTTTGTCCATCACAACAGTCCCTTTTGCCGTTACAAGCACCATACCTGGTGTACCTTCAATATCTCCAGACATACGCACAGGGGCATGAACACCCACTGCGAAGCCGTCTGTTCTGGAAATTTCCACTTGTGTCGCCCCACGAGCTGGTCCCAAGATGCGAACCCCGTGAATGCTGCCTTTTGGTCCTACGATGGTGACTGTTTCCTGGCAAGCAAACTGGCCTGGCTGCGACAAATCACGCATTGGCGTCAATTGATGGCCTGCTCCGAAAAGCTTTTCCACATCTTCTTGCGACAAGTGAACGTGACGATTCGATACGCCCAAAGGAATTTCACGCACTGCCTCGGCAGCTTGATTGGTGGAAGGCTGCTGGTTCTGATCAACTTGTTTCACTTGAATCCCTCTTCCTTTCAAGAAATCTGCCGCTGCTGGTGTTATTTTATCCCCTTTCTCAACGAGAAAGGGGTTTGGGATACCTGACTTATGCATTGCTCTCAAGGATGCTTCTGTAATGACTGCCATAGGGATTTATTACCCTTCGAGTTTAGGCAGGATCAGTTCAATGTCTCCATGAGGGCGTGGGATTACGTGTACAGATACGAGCTCTCCTACTTTTTCAGCAGCAGCGGCACCTGCGTCTGTGGAAGCTTTTACTGCACCTACGTCACCACGTACCATAACAGTTACGAGACCGCCACCTACGTGTACTTTACCAATCAGTTTTACGTTTGCTGCTTTTACCATTGCGTCAGCAGCTTCAACTGCTCCGATCAAACCTTTTGTTTCTACCATTCCCAATGCGGACATTTCTCCAGCCATTTTTGTATCCTCCTTAATTATATCTCCAAGATTTTAGTGTTTTACGACATTAAGACGTCATTTCTGTTAACACGGATTTGATGATGTTCTTGATCTCATCACGGCTCAAGCCAACGTTCATGGAAGAGACAGCCTGTAGAACAGCTTCTTCCGCTTGTGTTGCAGGAGCTTGTGGTGCTGGCGTTGATTGTGGCATTTCTTTGATACCAAATGCAACACGCTTGATGTTGAACATATGCTTCGCACCGATGTTATCGGAAGTGATGTTGCCCCCTAAAGAGCCGCATCCAAGTGTGAACGCTGGTTGTACGCCAGTCGTTGCACCAATTCCCCCGAAAGTCGTACCGGTATTTACCGGAATTCTGGATGCTGGCATTGCTTGACCATACGCTGCGATGACATTGTCATCCTGGGCGTGAATACCCGCTGTATGTCCAAGACCACCATGCTCCAGCAATTCGCGGCAACGGGCAAACGCTTCGCTGTCGCCTTGAACAGTGTAGAGGGCAAGGACCGGAGCCAGCTTTTCAACGGACATCGGATATGCTTTACCTACATTGTTCTCCTCCGCAACCAGGACACGCGTATCAGCAGGGATGGTAATACCCGCCATTTGAGCGATCACATGCGGAGAGCGGCCAACGATCTTCGCGTTCAGCGAGCCGTTAATCGTAACGATGGCAGCTACTTTTTCCTTTTCTTGCTCGTTCAGGAAGTAGGCGCCTTCACGCTTCAGGGCAGCAATCAATTGGTGTTTGGTGGATTCCTCCACTACCAATGCTTGCTCAGAAGCGCAGATTGTACCATAGTCAAACGTTTTGCTCTGCACGATGCGCTTGGCAGCAGCAGCAAAGTCAGCACTGTGGTGGATGTAGACCGGAACGTTACCAGGTCCCACACCGTAAGCAGGCTTGCCGGAGCTGTATGCCGCGCGTACCATCGGCGTTCCGCCAGTCGCGAGAATCAAATTGGTCAGCTTGTGCTTCATCAATTCGTTTGTCGCTGGAAGCGTAGGCTTGGTAACGCAATGGATCAAGCCTTCTGGTGCTCCAGCCGCTACTGCCGCCTGTGCCATCAGTCGCGCTGCTTCCAGCGTGCACTTGGCTGCAGACGGATGCGGGCTGAAGACAATCGCATTTCTCGCCTTGAGGGAGACCATCGATTTATAGATAACCGTGGATGTCGGATTGGTGGAAGGCACGATACCAGCTACGATACCGAATGGCTGCGCCACTTCCCATACCTTGTTCTCTTCGTCCTTACGGATGATGCCAACCGTTTTTACATCTTTCACAGATGCGTACACATCTTGAGCAGCAAACAGGTTTTTCATCCGTTTGTCCGGGATGTTACCAAAGCCTGTTTCTTCTACAGCCATAGCTGCGAGTCGATCAGCATGCTCCACGCCCGCTTTGGACATGGCTTCGATGATTCTGTCGACTTGTTCTTGGCTGTAAGTAGCGAACTTGGCCTGTGCTTCCTTCGCTTGTGCGAGGTAGGTACGCACTTCCTGTATGGAATACAGATCAGCGTCGAGTGTCATTAGGCTTTGTCACCTCCGCCTTGTTTCTCTTCCAACAGACGAATGAGATCTTCTTTTTTCGCCATGTTGATTTCGTTCGTTGTCAGCGGGAAATCCGCATACGAACGCGCCATTTTGCGCAGATCATTGATAGACTGATCTTGCAATTTGGTCGCTGGCACTTGGGCCGGCTCTGCCTTAACCTCTTCTTTTGCTTCCGGTTTCAGCAGGTTTTTAAGCATTTTGGGTACATTTTCGTCAGGACGTGGAATAACGTGTGAGTGCAGCAATGTTCCGACACGTCTCGCAGCTTCAGCACCAGCATCTACTGCTGACTGTACGGAGGAGACATCTCCGATTACATACACGGTAACGATCCCTGCGTCCGCGCCCTCATAAGAGACGACTTTGACGTCAGCCGCTTTGGCAGCAGCGTCTGCGGCAGCGATGAGAGCAGGCAAGCCCAATGTCTCGATCATGCCGAGTGAATATGTCGTAGCGCGCATTTACATTACCTCCCCTTCAAGAGGGAAAATCCCTATTATCGTTTGACAGGCTGTTGGGCGACACTTCTTACGGCATCGGCAAAAGCATCGGCGGCTGCCGTGCATGCCGACTGGCTGCCAGTGAGTAGCGCTCCCCCAAAGTTCGTTTCTGTTGGTGGACCAAAAAATTGAACCATTTCGACATCTGCAGCCTTGAGGGCGGCATCAATACCATACATGGCCTCCAGCGGTGGTGCGATCAAGTAGGCAAGCGGTTCACCTTCTCTGATTCCCGCCAGTTGGGACAAATAGCTGCCCGTCCGCGACACAACATGGGCGTAATACGCATGCGTCCCTTCAGCATTCAAAGAGTAAAAGCATGCTCCGCTTTCCATAAATGCAACGGCTGCATCCAGTCCGCTCTGCACCTCCGATGGCGTCGCGCCTCCGATCATCCCGATGAACTCGCCGGACAACGGTCCAGACGCATGGCCTGAGCCTGCATAAAACGACTTGGCATACACAACTTCTACCGCTGCCTTTTTGGTCGCTTCATCAATGGCCGTATACCCCACATCGTCAATCGTGGAGGTCAAAAGCCCCAGACTTCGGATATGAGAAGGCAGGTTCAGCTTCTCCGCAAATTGAGGATCGACATTGGGAATCAGTCGGATCGCAAGCGGCGTCGCTCGAATTGGTTTTTCCATGCGTGTCACTCCTTTCAAGACAACATCCCTGATCAAAAGCAAAAAAAGGTGCCTAAACACGAAAAAATAAGATCCGTGTTCAAGGGCACCTTTGCCTTTTGATTATTCACTTGTGGGTAGAAGATAACACGCGATTTACGTGCTCTTTTACCTGTCTCTAATGTAGAACAAGGCAGGGAAAAATGCAAGCGTTTTCGGCATTCCGTCACTTTTCCATATTCCGGTCATATTACGGACACACGCCCCCGTTAAATTTGTGTTGTAGCCGAGACGGGCAAGCCCGCAAACAAGGCTCACTACAGTCTAAAGACCCCCCAAGGAGGAATTTCACAATGAAAAAGAAAATGGCAATGACAGTTATGGCTTTGGCAGTATCCGCAATGGCAGGTTCCGCGTTTGCGGCAAGTGAACCCGCGAAAACGTCTGGTTCTTCTGCTCCACTGAAAATGGTGACCACAGATGGTACAAATGCTCTTTTCAAACCGATTATTAGCCTGGAGGAAATGGCGAAAGAAAAAGGGATCACTGTGGAAGAGTTGATCAAGCAGCTTGAAAAAGAAGGAAAACTGACGAAAGGAGTAGCTATTAACACGAAAGACGGCGATCTGACAACTAGCTTCTCCTTCATGAAATTCGATGCCATCAGCGATAACAGTAAGACAATCGACCTGGTTGAAATGGCGAAAGAAAAAGGCATCTCCGTAGAAGAGTTGATCGAGCAGCTTAAAGAAGAAGGCACGCTGGCAATAATTTCTTCCACGACAACTATCAATCTGGAAGAAGTAGCAAAAGAAAAAGGCATCTCTGTGGAAGAGTTGATCAAACAGCTCGAAAAAGAAGGCAAGATCACAAAAAGTACAACAGTCTCAGTACCTGCCATCAAAAAATAAGCGTTGCCTTTCAAGCACACAAAAAAACCTCTAGCAGGAAACTGCCAGAGGTTTAGTCATGCCGTTCGCCATTCAACGGACACATGATGTCAGTCAAAATGATTTCTATCATTGCTATGATAAGTACAAATTGACTTGAGATAGATAGGAGGTGTTTCTTCGTGAAACGAATTCTACTCATCGAGGATGAAATGCCGATTGCCCGACTTGTCCAGGTCTACCTGGAACGGGCGGGCTATGAGGTAAAATGGAATGTGGGTGATCACGAGGCAATTCCGACTTTTCTCTCCTGGAAACCAGATCTTGTCCTGCTTGACCTGATGCTGCCCGATCATGACGGCTTGAATATACTCGATCAGATTCGCCAATACGGCAGCTGCCCTGTCATTATCATCACGGCGCGCGGTACCGTGCCAGACAAGCTCAAAGGTCTGGCACAAGGGGCAGATGATTACATCGCCAAGCCATTTGATCCAGAAGAAGTGCTCGCCCGTGTACAAGCTGTGCTCCGCCGTTCCTCTTATATCGCCGAAGCAGATACGATCAGACTCGGGACACTTTCCATAGATGTTACGGCCCAAAATGCCTTAATCGGGAAAGCACCCCTTTCCTTAATGCCAAGGGATTGGCAACTACTTGTTTTCCTGGCGCGACATCCGAACCAATGCTTCAGCCGAGATCAGTTGCTGGATCAGGTGTGGGGAATGGATTTTGAAGGGGGCGATCGCTCTGTGGATACCGCAGTGAAGCGCTTGCGCAAAAGCTTACTGCCGTGGCCGACTTCTGAAGGGGAAATCAGCACAATCAGAGGAATGGGGTATAGCCTGCGTGTTTACTAATCGATCTACTTCTACCCGAACTGCTGTACCGCTCTTGCGTTACTGGACGTGGCGCTATGCCCTGATTTTATCGGTCATTCTTTTTGGCATTGGGTTTTTTGGCATCTATTGGATTAACAAAGCAACTACAGAACAACAGTTTCAAGTATTGGAAGCAAGAACAGAGTTGCTCGCTGATTCGTATACCAAGGTGTTGCTTGCCAAGGACACCTCGACTTCTTCTGTAAAGATAGAGGATTTGGCACAAACAACCGTTGGTATCTCCAATCAGGCTGTCACTGCTGTGACTGGCCCTGGGTCTCCGGCTATTCCTGGCACCGCAACACCTGCAGCCAATACTGCCACGATCGCATTTCGAGTCATGCCGACTGTCCCAATCGATCACGTGGTACAGATTTACGATGATGCGGGCAAGACGTTCAAGAAGGATATGCTGAATCAGACGACGACCGCTACCATTGCGCAGTTGCCGAC
Source organism: Brevibacillus sp. AF8 (assembly GCF_021270385.1). Classification (NCBI taxonomy): domain Bacteria; kingdom Bacillati; phylum Bacillota; class Bacilli; order Caryophanales; family Paenibacillaceae; genus Brevibacillus; species Brevibacillus sp. AF8. Next base: position 17,808 of record NZ_JAGQDN010000018.1, read on the forward strand.
TCCTGCCCAGCCTGTGGACAAAACAAAGGAAATACGGGAGGTCGTTGCCACAAAGGGTGCTACCTGGCTGCGTGTAGGTGTCCCTTACTATGAACACAATGCAGTCGCAGGCACTTATTACGTCAGTACCCCGCTTAACAATGATTTGGTCCACACCTATATCACGATCATGGTTTCCATCGGGATCATCACCTTGTGCGGTTGGGCCATCGTCTATGTGCTGTCTCGCTCGTTAACACAACCCCTGCGGCAGTTGGCAATAGCGGCAGAGCAAATATCCAGCGGGAATTATACGCCTCCCTTGCCCAATTCTTCCAAAATCAAAGAAGCGGAAATCAGTCAGCTGGTTCATTCTTTTGACGAAATGGCGAAACGGCTTGGACAACTGGAGCGGATGCGCACCGACCTTTTGGCTGGTGTCTCCCATGAACTGCGTACCCCTGTCACCTCGATCCGCGGGATGATTCAAGCGGTCAAAGACGGCGTTGTAAAAGGTACAGATGCCGATGAATTCATGCAAATCAGCATGGACGAAGCCAAGCGACTCCAGACAATGGTCAATGACCTGCTCGATTTTTCGTCGATGGAAGCAGGCGAAGTATTCGTCGAGAAGCAATCCATTCAGATCAACAGCACATTGGATCAGATAGTCGCACAGGTGCAAGCCTTACCGTCATTTGCAGACGTAACTGTGACAGTAAACCCGACTGGATCAGAAATCGTTTGGGTCGGCGATGAATCACATGTTAAACAAATTTTGCTCAATTTATTGGGAAACAGCGCAGCCGCAAATGCAACGCAAATCGAGATCAGCGTCCATAATCAAAGGGATTTTCTCTCCATCGACGTGACTGACAATGGAAAAGGGATTTCTGAGTCAGAGGTTCCATTCATTTTCGAACGGTACTATCGCGGCGACAGCAAACGTAAAAAGAAACATGGATTGGGACTGGGCCTGACGATTTCGCGACTATTGGCAAAAGCACACGGGGGAAATGTCGAATTGATTCGGACTTCTCCAGAAGGAACAACCTTTCGTCTGACACTGGCCCATCCAGATACATCCGCATGAAAATGAACAGAGGAAGCAGCACCGATGAATCGTGCCGCTTCCTCTTTTACGTATGGGCCCCCTCCGGCACATGCGTGCGGATAAGATCCATGAAGATGTCCAATGCTTTGGTATGAAACTCGTCGGATTTCGTGACAAGCGAAAAATCACGGGTAACAGGTGTCCCCGTCACCTTCAATGTACAGAGCGTGCCGAGCTTGCGTTCTTTACGGATGGCCCAATAAGACAGCAGGCTGATTCCCAAGCCAGCCTCCACTGACTCCTTGATCACCTGCGTACTGCCGAACTCCATTCGCTTGTGCGGTGTGAATTGCAGTTGGCGAAACATTTTTTCAGCCGCTTCCCTCGTGCCCGACCCTTCTTCCCGTACTATCCACGTCTCCTTCATCAGTTCGTCAATGCTGACCTCAGACTGCCCCGCCAATCGATGCTCCGGAGAAGCAATCAAATACATACGATCATCAGCAAACGGCTCCACGCACATTTTTTCGTCCACATACTCCCCCTCCACAATCCCGACATCGAGTTGTCGCTTCGCTACCAGCTCAGCAATGACTGTGGAATTGTGGATCGTAATCGTAGGGGTAATCATTGGGTAATACTGACGAAGACGCGCAATGACGTGAGGCAGTACATACTCTCCATATGTGTAGCTGGCGCCAATCGTCAAATGCCCGCTCGGTGTGTTCATCAAATCATCCACGAGACTCTGCATCCGCGTGTACAAGCCCAGGATCTCCCGAGCGTGATGATAGACAATCTCCCCCGCTTTATTTAAGCGAACATATTTGTTGCTTCGCTCCAGGAGCTTTGTCCCTATCGTGCGCTCGAGCGCATGAATATACTGACTAACGGCAGGCTGCGTCATGTGGAGCTCTTCTGCAGCTCGGGAAAAGTTCTGTCTGTCTGCAACGGTCACGAACACTAGCAAATGCTGATCCAACTGCCTTCACTCTCCTTTCCACCACTAACCATTCATTTCACTTATGATCACTATCGCAATGATTTATTTTTCTTATTATAACAGTTGCCGTATGCTGAGTTTGTAAAACTTTTCGAGGAGTGATGGCAATGGCAACTCCCATCAAAAGCAGCGTGCCATTGAATGAAAGCAATGCCAGCGTACAGCCCGCAAAAAACAACGAAAGCAAACCTGCATCCTTCTCGCTGTGGATAGCTGGAATCGCTTTTACTTTTTTTATCGCCCTGACAGGCTACGTCTTAGCAAAAATACCTGGGTTTCAACAGGTTGGCCCCCTCGCCTGTTCGATCCTGATCGCGGTCGCTTACCGGCATTTTCGTGGATATCCGGAAGCATTGCGATCAGGGATTCAATTTTCCGCCAAGCGTTTACTGCGTCTGGCTATTATTTTGTACGGGCTCAAGCTCAATATCGATATCGTCTTGAATCAAGGCCTCGGGCTTCTCGTCTATGACGCTGGTGTCATTATTTTTGCTATCGCGGTTACGATGCTGATAGCCAAGTGGTTGAAAGCAGACTCTTCCCTCTCCCTCATGCTCGGAGTCGGTACAGGCGTCTGTGGAGCAGCGGCTATTGCAGCCGTCTCCCCTATCGTTGCTGCCAAGGATGAAGATACCGCCATTGGGGTAGGAATGATTGCCCTCGTCGGAACCTTATTTGCTATTGCCTACACGATCCTGCGTCCATTCCTCCCCCTGTCCGCGGTCGAATACGGCATGTGGTCTGGAATTAGTCTGCACGAGATTGCTCATGTCGCATTGGCTGCTGCACCAGCGGGTCAAGATGGGCTAGCGATTGCCCTGCTGGCAAAATTGGGGCGTGTGCTCCTGTTGGTTCCGCTCTGTTTTATCCTGATGATTTGGATGAAACGCTCCGGGAAATTACAAAGTGGCACCAAGATTGAATTCCCATGGTTCCTGATCGGCTTCCTCGCTATGAGTGTTTTTGGAAGCTACGTTCTCGGCACATCCATTCCTGTCACAGAAGCATTCCATAACGGAGTCGCCAATGTTACAACCTTCGTTCTCACCATGGCGATGGTCGGGCTTGGCCTCAATGTCAATCTGCGTGCACTGCGGACAAAAGCGGCCCGTCCACTGATTGCCATGAGTATTACCTCGATTCTTTTGTCGGTGCTCTCCTTTGCATTGGTATAAAAAACTGTGGATAACCAAACACCCGAATTCGAATTCGCCGATTTCTTGATGATCGGCGAGTTTTTTTGTGGATAAGGACAAAGTTTATCCCCATATGTTGATAAAGATGTGTACATCTTTGCCGAGGGGGATCTATATGTCGAGAAAATGGTTGAGGAGACGACCGAATATCTTATTCATCATTGTGGATCAGGAACGATTTCCCCCTGTTTATGAAGAGCCTGCAATACGTGAATGGAAGGAGGATACACTCCACGCTCATACTTTTTTGCGAGAGCATGGGTTGGAATTCAAGCGTCATTACGTTGGCTCCACTGCCTGTTGCCCTAGCAGAGCTACCTTGTTCACCGGTCAGTACCCCTCTTTGCACGGCGTCAGCCAGACCAGCGGCGCAGCTAAACGATCTGCTGACAGCGACATGTTCTGGCTGGATCGCAACACTGTTCCGACGATGGGAAATTATTTTCGTCAAGCGGGCTATCGGTGTTTCTATAAAGGCAAGTGGCATATTTCCGATGCCGACATCTGGGTACCGGGTACCCATTTTCCTATCCCCAGCTATACCCTTGGAACAGGGGTCCCCGATCCCGATAAGGAAAGCTTATACTTGCTTGCTGATCGGCTGGACGGCTACGGCTTCTCCAGTTGGATAGGGCCTGAACCGCATGGAATAGCGCCGCATAACTCCGGTTCGTCCGCAGCCATCGGAGTAAATGGTCGTGATGTGGTGTACAGCAGCGAAGTCATCGAGCTGCTCCATGCCCTGGATCAGGAGAAAAGCTCCGTTGAAAGCTACCATCCTTGGCTGATCGTGGCGTCTTTCGTCAATCCACATGATATCGCCATCTATGGGGATATCTCAGCGAGCTCACCGTTTTTTCGCTTCCATGTGGATAAGTCAGTTCCCACAGTTGCCCCGCCCCCTACTCAGTATGAATCACTTGCGACAAAACCGCGCTGCCAAGCGAGTTATCGGGAGGTATATCCACAGGCGTTCCAGCCCATTTCGGACCAAGCCCATTATCGAAGACTGTACTATCAGCTCCAAAAAAACGCCGATCGGGAAGTGATGCGTGTTCTTGAAGCACTCGTCGCCAGCTCGTTTTATCCCGAGACACTGGTCGTGTTCACATCCGACCACGGCGAATTATTGGGGGCTCACGGCAAACTGTATCAAAAATGGTACTGTGCCTACGAAGAAGCGATTCATGTTCCCCTCATTATCCACAACCCGCTTCTTTTTCCATGCGCGACCTCCACAGAGCTGTTAACCAGTCATGTGGATATTCTTCCGACTCTACTCGGGATGGCCGGAGCAGACACAGACAGACTTGGTGAGGAGCTGACCTATACACATAGCGAGGTGCGCCCTCTTGTCGGTCGTGATCTTACTCCCATCATCTTGTCCCACGATATGGACTCTATCTCCAGCGAGCCGATCTACTTCATGACGGACGATGATGTGACAAAAGGACAGCATCAAGTAAACGTGCAACACCAACCCTATGACTCTGTCATTCCTCCAAATCAGATAGAAACGGTCATCACCTGCATGAATTCTGCCGGGCACAGCGCTTTATGGAAATACTCCCGCTACTTTACCGGGGATGTATTCAACCCCACGATGACTGAATACGAATTGTATAATCTCACGGCCGACCCTTTGGAAACACGGAATTTGGTAATCCCCCTCTACAAAACCACACACTCAGAGCGCGTCCGCCTGAAAATGGAGCTGCTTTTAGAAGAACAACGAGCCCAAAAGCGACTGACACCCTTCTCGCCCCCTTTCGCACAACTACTGTCTACGTGAACTTTCCCGGAACACAGAAAAAACCCCTCAAATCGAGGGGCTTTTCGTCTTTCCTTTTCTCATCCCTATTCCTGTTCGGTCAATGCTTTTTCCAATGCTGCCATCGCTTCTTGTTCATCGACACCATCGGTGATCAGGGTAATTTCTTCCCCTTTTCCAATCGCTGCTGCCATAATGCCCATGATGCTCTTGCCATTTACATTTTTCTCATTTTTGATGATTTTAATTTCGCTGGAAAAAGACGTGGCTACCTTCACAAAGTTCGCCGCAGGACGTGCATGCAGGCCGTGCGCCAATTGAACCACTATTTTTTTCTCTACCATTCTGATCTGCCTCCTTCCTTATACTCTCTCAAGCCATTCCTTCACGAACGCCTCTACTTGCGCAGAAGTGCTCATCTGTAAAATCGTATCCATCTGTTTCGCTGCGTCCTCTACGCTCAAACGACTCAGCTGTTGGCGCGCAGGCAAAATGCTCCCTGCACTCATACTAAATTCATCCAGACCCATTCCCAACAGAATCGGGATCGCGATTGGATCGCCCGCCATCTCCCCGCACATACCGACCCATTTGTTCTGCGCATGCCCTGCTTTAATGACATTGTGCAGCAAGCGCAAAACAGCAGGGTGATATGGCTGGTAGAGATAAGCGACCTTCTCGTTCATACGGTCGGCTGCCATTGTGTATTGAATTAAATCATTGGTTCCAATGCTGAAAAAGTCAACCTCACGTGCAAATTGATCGGCCATCAGTGCCGCAGCAGGGATCTCAATCATGATACCCACTTCGTACTGATCGGATACTACAATTCCGCGATCGACCAAGGATTTTTTCTCTTCCTCCAAAATCGCTTTCGCCTGGCGAAACTCCTCCAGTGTCGCAATCATCGGAAACATGATTTTCAGATTGCCGTGTACACTTGCGCGCAAAAGAGCACGCAGTTGCGTACGAAACAGTTCTTGGTTGTCGAGACACAGCCGGATGGCGCGATGCCCAAGAAACGGGTTCATTTCTTCCGGTAAAGCCAAGTAAGAGAGATGCTTGTCCCCGCCAATGTCCAATGTGCGAATAACTACCGGGCGGTCGCCCATATGCTCCAGCACATGCTTGTACGCGAGGTATTGCTCCTCTTCCGTCGGGAAATCATTGCGTCCCATGTACAGAAACTCCGTGCGGAACAGCCCGACACCTTCCGCTCCATTGGCGATCGCCCCAACGACATCTTCGGGGCTTCCGATATTGGCGGCAAGCTCGACATGATGATTGTCCACCGTGACCGTTTTATTGTTCACAAGCTTCGCCAGTTCGGCTTTTTGCGCTTCGTAATCAGCCTGCTTGCGTTTGTAGACAGCGATCTCTTCTTCACTCGGGTCGATAATCGCGATTCCTTCATGCCCGTCGAGAATGATGAGCGTCGCGGGCTGAACCGCACGAGTAATCCCTTGTGTTCCGACAACAGCAGGGATCTCCAGAGAACGTGCCATAATCGCAGAATGCGAGGTTCGTCCACCAATGTCCGTAACAAAGCCTTTGACATAGCGACGGTCTAATTGGGCTGTATCGGAAGGCGTCAAATCATCTGCTACAATAATCACTTCTTCTGTCAGCTCACCAAGTCCTGCAAACGGTACCCCCAGCAAGTAAGAAAGGACACGTTTGGTCACGTCTCGAATATCTGCCGCTCTCTCCCGCATATATTCGTTGTCCATTTGCTCGAAAAGTCCAATGAATGCTTGTGCGACATCATTCAAGGCGCTTTCGGCGTTTGTCTTTTCGTTTGAGATTTTATCTTTGACGGTATCGACCAGTTCCGGGTCTTCCAAGACGAACAGGTGAGCTTTGAAAATATCTGCATGATCCGTCCCCATCTCCTGCTCCACGCGCAGAACGATGCCCTCCAAATCATTTTTCGCTCGAGCCAACGCCTCTTGAAAGCGGTGGATTTCACTCGCCGGATCTTCAATCGCTACGGTATTGATCTGTAAATCGGGCGTTGTCAGTAAAAACGCCTTGCCAAAGGCTATACCTGCTGAAGCTTTTACACCTGTGATCTTTTGGGACATCGTAACATCAGCCTTTCTCAATGGCTACCTGACCATTCCTTCAATCTGCGTGCCTGTTCGCGCACGATCTCCTCAAGCGGATGACCTGCCGGAATGCCGGTACAATTGTGTAATGTATTTTCCCATCCAAACTCTTTCAGGCTTACTTGTATCCGTGCGGACTCTGCGTCCTCGGGATAGTCGAATGCCAGTGCCGCTGCAATTGCCAGACTCAAATACTCTGGATTCATTCCTTTTTCCATGCATTGCAGCGCCGGGCCGACCAAACGATCATGCTGCGACAGCTTGCGGATCGGCGAACGCGCCACCCTGACAATATCGTCAGACAGCAGTGGATTGGTGTATCTACCGAGGATTTTTTCCACGTACTGCCCATGAACCTGCGGGTCAAATCCGTACTTGGCAGCAAGCAGTGCACCTGTCTCCTGAAGAGCCCCGCGTGTCGCCTGAACAATCCGGTCGTCTCGCATCGCTTCATCAATCGTTTTCATCCCCAACTGATACCCCAGGTATGCAATGACCGCATGACCTGTGTTGACGGTAAACAGCTTTCTTTCGATGTATGGCGCCAGATCCTCCACATAGGTAACGCCCTCAATGGACGGGACTTCTCCAACCATCTGGGACGAATCTACCACCCATTCGAAAAACGGTTCAACCATAACCAGGAGCTTGTCATCATGCTGCTGCAAAGGAACAATCCGATCTACGGCTGCATTGGGGAATCCGATCCATTGTGCTGCCCCGGCTTGAACCGATTCCGTCAGATGCTCATACACATGCTCCTTCAGCTTCTCGCTGCCACCAATCATGTTTTCACATGCAATCACATTGAGTGGCTTGGCATGAACAGAAAGTCTCCGGGTAATGCCGGCTGCGATGGCCCCTGCAATGTGCGGAAGAATGTTCGGACCAACTGCCGTCGTAACCAAATCGGCAGTGGCGATCGCTTCAGCTACCGCCGCTACATCCTGACCATTTATCGCTCGAACTCCTTCCACGACCGACTCTGGTTTTCCTGTTGTTGCTAGTTGCACACGATACATTTTTCGCTCATTCAGCTCATCGACCAAAGCCGCATTGACATCCACAAACACAATTTCATAGCCAGCCTTTTGCAACAGTTGTCCGATAAAGCCTCGCCCAATATTTCCCGCTCCAAAATGTACAGCTAGCATAGCGGATTACACCTCCTCGGAGAACATCGTGATAATCTCTTCCGCCGAAGCCGCGTTTACAATCCGCTTGACGTTTTCCTCCTCGGAGCAAAGAATGGCGATGTTCGAGAGCACCTCCAGATGCTCATCTCCAACAGCAGCAATGCCCACCAGCAAATAAGCTGTATTGCCTTCTCCAAAATCGACGCCCTCGGGAACCTGAATGATGGAGATCCCGGTGGATTGAATCTCTGCCTTGGATTCGTTCGTTCCATGCGGGATGGCTACGCCGCTTCCGATGTATGTTGTCGCCAACCGCTCGCGCTCTTGCATTTTCTCTACATACGCCTCCGTTACGTGGCCTGCACGCACAAGCAATTGTCCTGCCAGTCTGATCGCTTCTTCTTTATTGGCTACCTTTGCATTCAACATGATTTTTTCTGCTGTCAGTATGTTTTTCATTTCGTTCTCTCCAATCCTATCTTTTTGAGGCAAAACGCATACATTTTGCCCGCTATATAATCAGCAATTTGCTGTGTTTCTCCTGTTTTCAAAACCGCTTGCATTTCTTCTTCAATCAAAAGGGAGCTGATCTCGCTGAGTACTTCCAGCCCTTCCTTCGGTACTTCTTTCGGCCCCAAAAGTAGCAGAAGCATGTCAATGGAGATGACTTCTTCATCCATCGAACGAAGAAGCAGAGGCTCTTGTAATTGGTGAAACGTAAAAGACGCCTTGTTCACCGCTTCATTTCTTCCGTGAAAAAGGGCCAGGGAGGTTCCCGGAATCCCCAAACCGCCGAGCTTTTCCCGCTCGATCAACTGCTTGATGACCGGTTCGACCTCTTCAATCGTTCCACGCTCTTTCAGCCCCTTGCTGATTTGGCTCAAGAGCTGGGAGATGTCCTGATCACGGTTATCCCATCTCATTCCCCATAGCCCATCGTATAGCTCATTGGCATACGCTGCGTAGTATTGCATGGCCCTTAGTTGTTCGATGGATTGCTGTCCTGCGGGAACCAGCTGACTTTTCTCCTGATGGGATTGTTTCTGACTCGTCGTATGCAATTGATATTTAATTTTTTGGATGTCGTCTGGCGGAAGCAACGGGCTGACCACGACATATTCCGCTGGATCGAGCGGCAATGGAAGGGTGGAAATAATCAAGTCATAATCCGTTGCCGGAACCTCTTCCAGATCAAACATGGACAGATTTTTCAAGCTGACGATCTCCGGTATTTCTTTTTTGATGCGCGTAGCCAAAATCTTGGAGGAGCCGATCCCGCTGGAGCATACTACCAATGCCCGGTACCACTGCTGCTCCTGGCGCGTTCTCTCCAATGCCGCACCAAGATGCATCACCAGGTACCCGATCTCTTCATCTGGAACCTGCAGCTCTGGTAAAACTGTATGAACCGCTTCACTTGTTACGGTAAACAGCTCTGGATAGTTTTGCTTGATCTGCTCGAGAATCGGATTGCGAATCTCCATCTTCCGCTGCAATCGGTATAAGGCTGGCTCCAAATGCGTCAACAGACCATGGAACAGCGAGGCGTCATTGCCAAGCGGAATGTTCAGGCGTTCTTCGCAGGCTTGAATGAAGCGTTTCGTAATGACCATGAGCTCCGTATTTTCCGTCCATACCTGGTCATCCGGAGAATGCCGCAGCTTGGCACCCCGCAAGTGCATCGTAATATAGCCGATCTCATCCGCTGGGATTTCCATTTGGAAGATTTGCTTCAGGCGCTCCATGATGTTGCTGGCTATTTCGTACTCGGGTGTTCCAAGCAATTCACTGAGGGTTTTCTCGTCAAAATGAATGCCTTCCCCTTTTTCAATCCGTTCCATGGCCAATGCCAGATGTGTGACTAATCCGAGATAAGCGCTGTCTGCCAAAGGATAGGGAAGCTCCTCGTCCAGATGGCTCAGTGCATTCTCGACCTTGATCAGCTTTTCCCGGTCAATCAAACCAAGCAGCCTTTCCGATATCGAGTCGATGTCTCGGAGTGCCTTGTTTTGAATATTTTCTTTGATAATCCCAATTAGCTCGTGATCGTCCAGATGCTCGGCAATCAGTCTGCTTATAGCCCGCCGCTTGGAAGACTCTGTACCTTGCAGCTCTACGCCGTACCCTCTTTTTCGCAAGAGTGACAGATCGTAACGAGCAAGCACGGTCTCTAAATCATCCAAATCATGACTGATGGTCGCTGTCGTCACTTTCAAATCGATCGCTAGCGAAATCAGCTTGACTGGCTCCGATGCCTCCAGGAGCGCGCACAGGATGATGGCCTTACGTTCCTGCGCGGTGTATTCCTTCGTCATGTGATGCAGGACAGACATTCTGAGTGCAAGCTTTTGGTCGTCGGTCCCCACCACTTCAAGCCCTGATCCAGTTTTTCTGACTAACTCCAATTCAAATTCATCGAACAAGGAATCCAGCGCATCCAATTCCCTGTGAACGGTACGTCCGCTTACACCGATCTGTTCGGCAATCGAACCAACGGTAACTCCTTTTTGTTCCTTCAATAAAATCTCGATAATGGATCGCTGTCGAGAGGATACAAGCATGTCTTCGTTCCCTCCTTAACGCCAAAGAGGGAAGACGCTAGCTCTCACTAGCGTTGATTCCCTTTACCCCAGGCGTTTGACCAACTTGTCATACTCGGGACTATTCAAGAAATTGTCAATGGAGATATGCTCCGCAGAAGGCGCTTTGACTTGCGCTCTCTCTGTTAAAGACTTGTGTGTAATGACGATATCAGCGTCACTTGGAATGTCGTTGATCGCTGTATTGATGACCGTAATCTCGGTCAGGCCCGCATCCTTGAACTTTTTGCGCAAGGACGCCGCGCCCATCGCACTGGAGCCCATACCCGCATCGCAAGAGAAGACAACTTTTTTCACGTCAGCAGCAGCTACCTCATGCTTCACTGGAGCTTCAACCGCTTCTTGTTCCTGTGCTTTTTTGCCTTTCATCTCTTGCATTTTTTCTGTCGCTTTTTCCAGTTCATCTTCGTCTGTCTTCGCGCTCATTTTCAAGAGAGCAGACGCGATGAGGAAGGACACGACAGTCGCAGCCAACACACCAGCCAGTACCGGTAGCAGCCCACCACGCGGTGCCATTGCAATCAAGGAGAAAATACTACCCGGAGATGGTGGCGCCACCAGTCCTGCGCCAAGCAGCGTGAAGGTAAACACACCAGCCATCCCGCCGCCAATGGCCGCCAGAATCAAACGCGGATTCATCAGCACATACGGGAAGTAAATTTCGTGGATACCCCCAAAGAAGTGAATGATGACAGCACCCGGAGCCGATTGCTTTGCACTGCCTCTGCCAGCAAGCCAGTATGCCAACAAAATTCCCAAACCTGGCCCCGGATTGGATTCAAGCAGGAAGAAAACCGATTGACCCAGCTTCGCGGCTTCATCCAAACCGATCGGGCTCAAAATACCGTGGTTAATCGCATTATTCAGGAACAGGATCTTCGCTGGCTCGATGAAAATGCTGGCAAGCGGCAGCAATCCTGCGCCTACAATGACTTCCACACCCGCTGCAAGCGCCTTGCTCAAGCCCACAACGACAGGCCCAATTGCCTGGAATGCCAAAAGTGTCAGTAACCCGCCAACAATACCAGCGGAAAAGTTGTTTACTAGCATTTCAAAGCCGGAACGAATTTTTCCTTCGAACAACTGGTCCACTTTTTTCATGACCCAGCCGCCCAAAGGACCCATGATCATAGCTCCCAGGAACATCGGGATGTCTGCACCTACGACAACCCCCATCGTAGCGACGGCACCTACGACCCCGCCTCGAACATCATGAACCATTTTCCCGCCGGTATAACCGATCAGCAGTGGCAGTAAATACGTAATCATCGGTCCAACCAGTTTGGCCAAATTTTCGTTAGGCAACCAACCTGTCGGGATAAATAAAGCGGTAATCAATCCCCAAGCGATGAAAGCACCGATATTTGGCATAACCATCGCACTCAAAAATCGTCCAAACTTTTGTACCGAGACTCGGATTCCACCCGAAGAGTTTTTGGTTTCCACGCTCTCCATACTGCACCCTCCTTTACCCCTATTTATGAGATGTTGACATGATTAAAAAGGTAATGTGTACACCTCAAATATAAAGCGTTTTCATAAGGGCTAACAACAAAATCAAAGCGCGAATTTGTCTGACTCATTGTTGCCAAAACTTAATTGCCCACAGGAAAAAGACCTCTGCCCTGCTGCAGAAGCCTTTTCCTTACACCTGCATGTACCCATATCCGCCTCCCAATCCCTGCGCGAAAATTCGTGCCAAAACACCCCTAGTTTGTCACGGATTCTCCTAACTATTCGCGGGCAGTCAACACGAAAAAAGACCGATGCGCACATGTATGTGCACACCAGTCTTTGCTTGCAATACCGTTCGATTCCTAGCTGCGTGGTGGACGAGATTCGCCACGTGGACGGGAGTCACCGCTGCGTGGACGGGAGTCGCCACTGCGTGGACGAGATTCGCCGCCGCGAGGACGATATTCGCCGTTGCGTGGGCGAGATGGACGCTTTCCACCAAAACCGGAACCCGAACCGAAGCCACCTTTTCCTTTTGGAGGCAGCTTTTTCTTCCCTACGCGAAGAGGAGCTTCTTCTGTCAGGCGAACAGGTGTTGTATCCGGCTCTTTGGTCAACAGCTTGAGTGCTGCAGATACCAGCGTTACAGAATCAACATCCTCCAGCAATTGTTCTGCCAATGTTTTGTAAGCAGACAGATCATCTCTTCCAGACGCTTCCAAGATTTTGTCTACTGTCATTTTTTGTTGACCTTCCAGAGCTTCTGCCATCGAAGGAACAGCACGACGCTCCATGCGACGCTTGGTTGTACGCTCAATCAGACGCAAATGGTCGATTTCACGGGAAGTAACAAATGTGATCGCGAGACCCGTTTTACCAGCACGTCCCGTTCTACCGATACGGTGAACGTAGCTTTCGGAGTCTTGTGGAATGTCAAAGTTGAAGACGTGTGTAACACCGCTGATATCCAGACCGCGGGCTGCTACGTCGGTCGCCACCAATACCTCGATTGTACCTTCCTTGAACTTGCGCAGTACGCTGTCGCGTTTTGCTTGGTTCAGGTCTCCGTGGATACCTTCTGCTCCATAACCGCGCTTGGTCAGAGCTTCGGACAGCTCATCTACTCTGCGCTTGGTTCTACCGAATACGATAGCCAGCTCAGGCGAATGAATATCCAGCAAACGGCACAGAACATCGAACTTTTGTCTTTCTGCCATTTCCATATATTGCTGTTCGATGTTTGGTACGGTTACTTCTTTTGCTTTCACTTGAATGATGGTTGGTTCGTTCATGAACTGCTGGGCGATTTCCTGAATCGCTCTCGGCATCGTTGCGGAGAACAGCAGGGTTTGTCGACTTTCTGGAACCTCTTTCAAGATTTCCTTAATGTCGTCGATGAAACCCATGTTCAGCATTTCATCCGCTTCGTCCAAAACAACTACCTCGATGGCATCCAGACGAATCGTTCTTCTTCTCATGTGGTCCATGAAACGACCAGGTGTTGCTACGATGATTTGCGGGCGTTTTTTCAACGCCTTGATTTGACGCGTGATGTCTTGACCACCGTAGATTGGCAGGGCAGAGATGTTTTTAAATTGGGCAATTTTATTAATCTCTTCTGCAACCTGAACAGCCAGCTCACGAGTTGGGGTCAATACAACCCCTTGAATATTTCCGCTTGTTTCATCCATGCGTTCAATCAGCGGAATACCAAATGCAGCCGTTTTACCTGTACCAGTTTGTGCTTGACCAATCAGGTCACGACCTTGCAGTGCTACAGGAACCGTTTGATCCTGAATAGCTGTAGCCTCTTCGAAGCCCATGTTGCTCAACGCTCTAACAATGGAGTGGTGTAAGCCAAAATCATTAAAAGTCGCCAATGAATGTCAGTCTCCTTTATCAATACCTTCATCTATAAAATTCTCAAAAAAAAGGGCACTATTCCTTACGATCCGGAACATGCCCTTTTATCCCGATTGTACGTAGCGCCCTAAAGAACATAGCTGTAATCGTACCATGCAATGACTGAAAAAGCAAACAGCTTATAGACCCAAATTGTTTGATTTTTTGGTAATGAATCTTGTAAAAATAACAAAGCAGCCCAGAATCAGGCTGCTCGTCTGTTATCGAATTATTTTACCCATTTGTTGTAAAGCTCATCAAACTTCCCTTGCAGTTTCATTTCGTCCATCCAAAGATCCAAGTAGTTAGCGAAGATTGTGTCTCCGCGGTGAATCATGTACGCTTTTTCACTCTTGGTGAATGGGTTGTCAGTCAGAGCGGCATACAGGCGGGAGTCTGCTTTGGAATATACAAGCGCTTCCAGCGTATCTGTGATCATCACATCGTACTTACCGCTTGCTACCAGACCAGGAATGTCGAGGTTGTTTTGTTCAACAGTCACAGTTGCTTTTGTCAGGTGCTCACGAACGAATTTTTCGTTGGTGCCTCCTGGATTCACACCAATGCGCACCTCTGGTTTATTGATGTCTGCTACACTCTTGTACTTGTCCTTGTCTTCTGCACGGATGAGCGGAGCTTTACCGAACATAATATAAGGATCGCTCATGTGTGCTTTTTTCTGGCGGTCTGTGTTGCGGGTAACGCCTCCGACAGCAATATCGAATTTATTTGCCAACAGATCGTCCATCAGTGTCGGCCAGGATGTTTGAACAAAACGCGCCTCTACTCCCAGGCTTTTTGCGAATTCTTTCATCGCATCGATATCGTAACCTTCGAATTGGTTTGTTTTCGGATTCAAATATGTAAACGGTTTGTAGTCACCTGGAGTACCTACGAGGATATAGCCTCTCGCAATGATTTCGTCCAAACGAGACTCAAACTTTTTCGCTTGCGGTTTTTTAGCAGCTTCAGCAGCTACGGTTTGGACAGGCTTAACCGCTGTTGCGGCAAAAGCACCTGTTCCTGATGTCATGAGCATAGTTGCAGCGAGTGTGCTCGCCAAGATTGTTTTTGTGAATTTTTTCATCTGGGTTCTCCTCCTGTTAAACGGTAATGAATTTAGTTAGTAGAAACAAACTCCATCATCCCCTAATGGCATCCCCCCTTTCAAAGAAGAGGACTTACAACCTGTAGAGCTGCTTCTTATACAGTAAACCTGCCGATTCCTTGTTGTAATTCTTCTGCCACTGCATTCAAATGCTCGACAGACTGGCCAATTTCCTGGATGGCTTGAAGCTGCTCTTCGGTTGCCTTTGCCACTGTTTGCGCGTCGAGTGAAGCATGTTTTGCAATGTTATGCATTTCATCTACAGAAGCACTCACCTGTTGGGAGCCTGCTGACATTTGTTCAGATGCGGCGGATACTTCCAAAATGTGCGCAGCAACGTTCCGGGAAGATTCCAAAATATGCCCAAAGATTTCGCGAACCTCTTCGACCAATTGGATACCTTGCTGTGCGTTTTGGTTGCCCGCTGTCATGACCTCTACTGCGTGACGAGTATCCTGTTGGATTTCCCCGATCAGCATCGCGATTTTGGATGCGGATTCCTCGGATTGGTTCGCCAGTTTTTTTACTTCACCGGCAACTACAGCAAATCCACGTCCATGCTCGCCTGCACGTGCCGCCTCAATCGAAGCGTTCAAGGCAAGCAAATTAATTTGTGAGGTCAATTGACTGATCGTATCAAGAATGCCTTCGATTTCTTTGGAGCGATTGTTGAGCTGTTCAATGGCTACTGTCGCCTTCGATGTTCCCTCGCCAATGCTTCCCATCTGGAGAACTGCCTGCTCTACCACAGCAGTTCCTTGTTCTGCCTGCTCTGTTGCTATCTGGGCAGCCTCAGAAACATGTGCAGACGTCTCCGCGATTTTCACTATGCCTGCTGCCATGTCAGTCATCGACAATGCGACTTCCTGCGAGCTGGCTGCCTGCGCCTCTGCTCCCTCAGAAATCTGTGCGATAGACAAGCCGATTTGGTTGATGTTTTCTGTCGCCTGCTTAATACCTTCAGATACTTCCTGACTAAAACGCTGTACTTGATCAGACGACAGTGATACGTCTTCAATCAAATTTTTCAAGTGCGATACCGTCTGGTTAAAGTCACGGGACAGAACCGCAATCTCGTCTTTTCCGTCAACCGTTACGGTCTCTTTCAAGTTGCCCTGCGCCACTACATTTACGGCGTGATTCAGACGCTCAATTGGTTTCACCATGCGTACAGCCAAGAAATAAACGAGGACAACCCCAATTGCCAATACGATGAGGGAAATAACCATCAATCGAACTGACAGTTGATCGACAGGGGCATGCAGCTCTGCTACAGGTGCAGTGATGTATATACCCCAGTTCAAATTGGTAGGAGCATACGAAGCAAATCGCTCTGTATTCTCGTAATTATATTGGGCAATTCCATGCTTCCCTTGCTTGATGTCTTCAAAGCCAGTCTGAAGTTCAAGAATACCCATATTGAGAATCGATTCCTTCAGAATGAACTCGCTGTTCGGATGATAAATAAATGTTCCTGTTTTGCTTACTAAAAAGGCGTAGCCTGATTGACCAAATTTCTCTTCGGACACCTTTTTTTGGATCTCATTGATAGGAATCGTAGAACCGATATAACCGTATTGACGATTGTCCTTCATCAATGGAACGACAAGGGTCACGATGTTATTCCCTGTGCGCTTCGAAACAACTGGCTCTGAGACAACAACCTTTCCTTCCCCTTTGCTGGCTTCCTTAATGTGCGGACGATCCGAGATATCAGTCACTTCACCCTTGAAATTGATCACATTCTTTCCGCTTAAATCATGCGAAAAGAAGAACGTCTCAAACTCGGGGTTTTTCTTTTGGGCCTCTTGAATGAGTTTCAGGTCATACTCGGCATTTTGATCAGCCGACATCAACCCTCCCACTGCTCTTACAATTTCAATTTTTTCTTTAAAGAAACCATCGATACGAATCGAGAGATTGTTAGCTGACAACTCAGCTTCTTTGTCCAGACTGTCTGCCAAAAGATTGGAAGCACTCCAATAGCTTGCACCGCAAACCGTACCCAAACTTATCAACAACAGCAGGCACAAAACGATAATTAGCTTATTCTTCAAACTATTTTTCATACCGAATCCCTTCTCCCTTCTCTTTTTTCAACAAAAAAAAGACTGCCCACCGACAGCCCATCATGACTACGGTATGGCAACCCGGCTGTCCTAGCTGCGAAAGTCACTTGACTCTCGACCTTAGACCCGTGGCTTTGCGTCCCTGCCTTTCAGCAAGTTTGCCTTTGTCATTCCTTGTTGTTTTTCAATTAAGTTCACATTTTTCAATCTCACCTTTCTTTTCCCATAACTTTCCGATAATAAACCTCAAAAATACAAAAAAAGCTGACAACCTTTTACAGTTGTCAGCTTTTTGTCAAACTTTTTGACTAGCTTAATCCGATCACTTGGCCATCCTCGTCTACATATAACGATTCAGCAGCCGGCTTTTTCGGGAGGCCTGGCATGGTAACCAAGCTACCGGTCAGTGCCACAATAAAACCAGCTCCTGCTGATATGCGCACTTCACTCACTTGGATCGTGAAGTCAACAGGTGCTCCCAACAGATCAGCGCGGTCCGTAAAGGAGTAAGGTGTTTTCGCCATGCACACAGGCAGATGGGACATGCCCATTTCTTCTACCTTTTGGATCGTTTTTAATGCCAGCGGCGAAAAGACAACCCCTGATCCACCGTATACTTCTTTTACGACTGTCTCAATCTTGTCTTTTATGCTGAGGTTATCTTCATACAAGAATCGGAAGGATGAAGGCCGCTCTGCTGCACGAGTCACTTTTTCAGCAAGCTCGACACCACCTGCTCCGCCTTCTGCCCATACTTTGGACAGCGCCGCTTCGGCTCCGGCCGCTTGGCACAGCGCAATGACTGCATCCACCTCTGCCTGGGTATCTGTCGCAAAATGATTGATCGCCACCACTGCTGGCACACCGAACTTTTGCAGGTTTTCCAGATGGCGCTTGACGTTTTCGAAGCCTTTCTCCAGAGCAGACAAGTTCTCCTCTGCCAGATCAGGTACTTTTACCCCGCCGTTGTATTTCAACGAGCGAACTGTAATGACCACGACAGCAGCCGATGGAGTCAGACCTGCTTTTCTGCACTTGATGTCAAAAAACTTTTCGGCCCCCAGGTCGGCACCAAAGCCAGCCTCTGTTACGACGTAATCTGCCAGCTTCAAAGCCATCTTGGTTCCGATCACGCTGCTGCACCCATGCGCGATATTGGCAAAAGGTCCTCCGTGAATGATGACCGGAGTTCCTTCGATTGTCTGTACGAGATTGGGCTTGATGGCTTCCTTCAAGAGAACACACATCGCATCGACCGCGTTGATTTCCTCTGCCCGTACAGGCTGATCATCGAAATCGTAGCCAATAATGATCTGGTTCAATCGCTCGCGCAAGTCCGCCAGATTCTCACTCAGGCATAAGATCGCCATGATTTCCGAAGCGGTTGTAATCATGAAGCCATCTTCACGCGTCATCCCGTTGCCGTCACCCAGACCAACCACGATGTTACGCAGTGCACGGTCGTTCATGTCCATGGCTCGTTTCCAGACGATTTTCTTTGGATTGAGCCCACGCGGATTGCCGTGGAAAATATGATTGTCGATCATCGCTGCCAACAAGTTATGTGCAGCTGTAATCGCATGAATGTCCCCTGTAAAATGCAGGTTAATTTCGTCAGCCGGGAGAATTTGTGCTTGGCCGCTTCCGGTTGCGCCTCCTTTGATCCCCATGCAAGGACCCAAGGACGGCTCGCGAAGCGCTGCCATTGTTTTCTTCCCGAGATAATTTAATGCTTGTGACAAACCAATCGTCGTGAGTGTCTTACCTGCTCCCGCCGGGTTAGGGTTCATCGCTGTAACAAGAATCAGTTTGCCATCAGGGCGATCCTTCACTTGCTCCCATAGCTCATCTGATAATTTGGCTTTATATTTTCCGTATAGCTCCAAATACTGTTCTTCGATACCTGCAATCTTGGCAATTTCAACAATAGACTTCATTTTTGCCTCCCTGCCACACCAGAATGTAATGCACCAGTTACCAATCTTCTACATTCTGCATAATCATCCTTTCTCCTCTCCTCTTCGACACATTACGCAAAAGAAAAAGCCCACATTCCGACAAACGTTCAGAATGCAGGCCCTCTGTTATTTCCCGAAAATTTTCCCCGGATTCAAAATACCGTTTGGGTCCAGCACTTGCTTCATGGCTTGCATGACGTCGAGTGCTTCTCCGTGTTCCTTGCGCTGGTATTTGATTTTCCCCACACCCACACCATGTTCGCCTGTGCAGGTTCCTCCCCGACTCAATGCGTACTCCACCAGATGGGCATTTACTTCCTCGGCACGCGCCACTTCTTCGGGGTCATTCAGGTCGATCATCAGGATAGCGTGATAGTTCCCATCCCCGACATGCCCTGCAATCGCTCCATCCAGCCCAGCGCGATCAATGGCTTGCCGGGCGTCCACAACAGCTCCTGCCAGCTCGGAAATCGGCAAGCAAACATCTGTTACCATCAGCTTTTTCCCGGGGGATTTGTGCAGGAAGGCATACGCCAGGTTATGACGAGCGTCCCAGAGCTGCGTCCGCGCCTTCGAATCTGTTTCAAAAAGAAACTGCGTGCAGCCATGTCCATCGGCGATGCTCTTCGCAAAGTCGATATCATACGCGAGCCCTTGTTCACTGCCATGGAACTCGATAAACAGCGTCGGTGCTTCCGGGTAGCTCGTTTCCTTGTACAGATTCACTTGTTGGATGGAACGTTCATCAACCAACTCGATTCGCGCCACTTGAATACCCGCACCGAGAATATCTACGACGGTATCGACAGCATCCTGAACAGAAGGGAAGCTGGCACGCGCTGCCGTTGTCGCCTCAGGGATGCCGTAAACACGCAAGGTCAGCTCTGTGAATACACCAAGCGTTCCCTCCGACCCGACAAACAGCCCCGTAAGATGGTAGCCTGAGGAGGATTTGGCTGTCATGCTCCCTGTACGGATGATACGTCCGTCCGCCGTCACCACTTCCAGATCGCGCACCTGATCACGCATCACACCATAGCGAACAGAGGTTGTTCCACTGGCGTTTGTGGCAGCCATCCCACCCAAAGTCGCGTCTGCGCCAGGATCGACGGAGAAAAACAATCCGTGCTTTTTCAATTCTTTATTGAGCTGAGTGCGCGTGACACCGGGCTGGACTCTCACGAGAAAATCCTTCGGTCGCACCTCCCGCACTTGGTTCATCAAGGAAAAATCCATGCTGATTCCGCCCGCATATGGAATCGCGTGGCCTTCCAGACTGCTCCCCATGCCAAACGGCGTTACCGCAATGCGCTTTTCATTGGCCAGCTTCATGATTTGACTGACTTCCTCGGCCGTCTGCGGAAACACGACTACATCCGGAAGATGCGGGGTATGATACGATTCATCATGGCTGTGGTGCTCCAGTACAGTGGGGTTGGTCGATACTCGTTCTTCCCCCAGTAATCCCACTAACGCTTGCTTGTAATCCACGTTGGTTCCCCCTCCGTTACTTGCTCAAGTTAACAAGGAATAAGCTAATTTCAGGAATATAGGTGATGAGCATCAAATCGACGA
Source organism: Brevibacillus sp. AF8 (assembly GCF_021270385.1). Lineage (NCBI taxonomy): Bacteria > Bacillati > Bacillota > Bacilli > Caryophanales > Paenibacillaceae > Brevibacillus > Brevibacillus sp. AF8. Next base: position 38,722 of record NZ_JAGQDN010000018.1, read on the forward strand.
TCATGATGACCAAAAACGGGATCACCGCTCGCTCAATCTCCGTATTCTGGAGTTTCGCAATATTTCCTGCTACCAACAAATTGATCCCAACCGGCGGCGTCAGCATACCGATGGCGGAGTTGACGACCATGATCACCCCAAATAGCACCGGATCAATGCCCAAAGAATTCGTGATCGGCAAAAGGATCGGGGTCAGGAGAATGATCGTAACCGCCGTTTCCATAAACGTCCCCAAAATGAGCAGCAAGATGTTAATTATGAGCAACGTAATGATCGTGCTGTCGGTAATCCCCAGCATGAATTGCGCAATTTCCTGCGGGATGTTTTCCCTCGTCATCAGATAGCCAAACGCATTGGCGGTCGCGATAATAAGCATGATGACCGCTGTCATGCTGGCAGAGCCCGCGAATATTTCCCCCAAGTCCCTCCACTTGATCTCCCGGTAGACGAAAAGCCCGACAACCAGACCGTATATCACGGCTACCACTGCCGCTTCTGTCGGAGTAAAAATGGCTCCGTATATACCACCAAGAATAATAATCGGCATGAGAATCGCCAAAATGGCGTCCTTGAATGCCTCCCATATCTCTTTGGGTGTATGCTTCTCTCCGCCACCCCAGCCATTTTTCTTACTGATCCAATACGAGTACAGAATTAGTGAGATCGCTACGAGAATACCTGGCCCGATCCCTGCAATAAATAAGTCGCTAATCGAGGCACTCGCTGCTACCCCGTATAAAACCATCGGCACGCTCGGAGGAATCATGACACCGATTGTTCCCCCTGTTGCATGCAAGGCCGCAGAAAACCGGATATTATACCCTTTTTTGACCATGTGCGGGATCAAAATTCCCCCTACGGCTGCCGTTGTTGCGGCAGAAGAACCCGATATCGCTGCAAAAAAAGTACACCCCATCACCGCCACGATTGCCAATCCTCCAGGCAGGTTCCCGACAATCGTATTCGCAAAACGGATCAGCCTTGCCGAGATTCCGCCTGTTTCCATCAGCTTTCCTGCCAAGAGAAAGAACGGAATCGCCATCAATGGGAAGGAATCTGTCCCGTTGAACATTTTTTGAATGACAACCAGAAGAGGAATGTTCCCCTCCAGCATAAACACCACAACGACAGATAACCCCAGTGCCACCCCAATTGGTACATTCAGGATCAGGAGCACCAACAGTGTTACAAACAAAATCGTACCCACAATCTGGTCACTCCTTCCCGGTAATGTCTTTCCATGTCACATGGATCACGTTCATGATGAGTAAGGCACCGCTGATCGGAATCACCATGTATACATAGCCCATGGGAACGAGCAGAGTGGGTGAGGTTTGTGTCATGCTTCTCGCAGATAACAAGTAGCCTTGCTGAACCGTGACAAGAAAGAAGACCAGACTACACAAAGCGGCAATAACCAGCACCACCTTGTTCATCCGAGGCGACAAGTACTTTTGAATGTATTCCGTACCGATGTGTGCTTTGATCGACATCGCGTACGCTGATCCCAGAAACGTGATCCAAATCAGCAAATACCGAGCCAATTCCTCCGTCCAGGCCAAGGGCTGGTCGAGCAAAAAACGGAAAAGCACCTGCAGAAAGACAGCGATCACCATAATAGCCAGCAGGGCAATAATGAAAAAACGAAGGATGCTGTTTATTTTGAAAACAAGGTTGCCCACACACAATCTCCTTTCGCAGGAAAAAGGGGAGAAAAGCCAGAGTGGCTCGTCTCCCTTCTGCCGTTTATTTTGTATTTACAATTTGATCCACCAGCTCTTTGCCGAACTGCCCGGAAAACTTGTCATAGACAGGCTTCATTGCATCGCGGAAAGCTTGCTTATCCACATCCTCGGTAATGACTACACCTTTTCCTTTAATAGTGGAAATGGCCTCTTCTTCCATCTTGATCATCAACTCACGCTCGTACTGTCCCGCTTTTTTGGCTTCCTCGGCAAGAAGTTGCTGGACATCTGCCGGGAGCTTATCCCATACAGGCTTGCTGAACAAGATCATTGCCGCTGAGTAAACATGCCCGGTCAAGGCCATTTGCGTTTGCTTGGATTCATACAACTTGTAGGTCTGCGCGACAATCGCCGGATTTTCCTGGGCATCGACGACTCCTTGTTGCAGCGCTGTCAGCGCCTCTGTCCAAGCCATCGGAGTCGGCTTCGCTCCCAATGCTTCGAATGCAGCCAGATGAATCGGGTTTTCCTGCGTGCGTATCTTCAACCCTGCCACGTCCTCCGGCTTCTTGATCACCTTCGAGCCGTTAGTAATATGGCGGAAGCCGTTTTCAGCCCATGCCAGCCCGACCAGATTGGCGTTTTCCAAATCCTTGAGCAGGTCTTGTCCGACTTGTCCGTCGAGTACCTTGTAAGCCTGCTCACGGCTCTCAAACAAGAACGGAAGATCCAGTACGCCCAGCTTTGGATGGAAGTTCATCACAGGCGCAGTCGAGGTAATCGACATATCCGCCGTTCCAAAGGTCAGCGCCTCTGTCAATTCACGCTCCGCTCCTAGCTGGCTCAGCGGATACACCTCGATTTTCACTTTTCCGTTCGAGCGCTTGTCGACATCCTCGGCCATTTTTTTCAATGCCAAATGGTATGGATGATCCTCCGTAAGTGAATGCCCTGCTTTGAATACATAGCTTTGGCCGTCACTTTTCGGTGCTTCTGTCCCCCCGGCTTGTCCCGCAGGTGGAGCAGTCTGTTGACCGCCGCCTCCTCCACACGCCGCCAGAAATAAAGACACAGACATGATGCTCGCTAGCACGAAGCTCCCCTTCTTCCGAAACATGCGATAGTACCCCCTGTTAATTCTTTTGTTTAGATCCCTCTTCCACCGTCTACATTCATGACCTCGCCCGTGACAATTTTGGATAGATCAGAAGCCAAATAGAGAGCCGCCTGCGCGATATCCTCCGGCTGAATCAACATGCCTAACGGAACACTGCTGATGAAAATATCTTTTTTCCCGGCTTCTACTTCCGCTTCATCTCCATTGATAAACTTACCCAGCATTGGCGTCTCTGCCGGCCCTGGATTGATGACATTGACCCGGATTTGAAAAGGAGCAAGCTCAATCGCCAGTGCCTTGCTCAACATGATAGCGGCCCCCTTGGACGCGCAGTACGCATTCAGTCCCGGACGGGCGCGAATTCCGGCAATCGAAGCGATGTTGATGATGCTGCCTTTCCCCTTCTCCTTCATGTGAGGAACTGCATGTCTTGTCGTCAAAAAGATCGACTTGGTGTTCACAGACATGATGCGATCCCACTGTTCCAAGGTCAGCTCCTCAATGGGGGTAAACGCTTGGGGGACACCCGCGCAGTTGACCAGGACATCAATCGAGCCGTACACTTCGAGCGTTTCCTTCACGAGAGCAACGACACTCGTATCGTCTGCCACATCCGTTTGCACCGCATAACCTTTCCCTTGTGGCAGCTCTTGAGCGACTGCTACTGCCGCCTCTTTGTTCAAATCAGCCAGGATGACGTTGGCTCCCTCGGCCGCAAAAAGCATCGCAATGGCCTTGCCCATTCCTGACGCGGCCCCTGTTACAATCGCCGTTTTTCCCCGCAAAAGGTGCCCGCTCATAGGTTGATCACCACCATCCGCTCTTCCGTCATCTCTTCGACTGCGTAACGCGGACCTTCTTTGCCCAGTCCGCTGTTTTTGACTCCGCCGTACGGCATGACGTCATTGCGGTAGGTCGATACGTCGTTGATCACCACGCCACCGTACTCCAGCACGCGTGCCGCTTTCATCGCGACGTTCAAATCACGGGTAAAAATCCCCGCCTGCAAGCCGTACTCCGAATCGTTGGCTTGTGTAAAAGCATCTTCAAGATCACTGTACGGAATGATCGTGACGACGGGCGCGAACACTTCCCGGCAAACCACCTTCATCTCTGGCCTTGTATCCACCAACACAGCCGGATAGAAGAGAGCTCCCTCCCGTTTGACAGGCAAGAGCGATCTGGCCCCTTGGCTAATCGCTTCCTGTACCCATTCCTCTGTACGGCTCGCCTCTTTTTCACTGATCATCGGTCCGACATCCGTCTCCGGGTCTTCCGGGTTCCCTACCTTCAACTGATGAACATGCGAGATATACAAGTCGCTGAACGCCTGCATAACCGATTCATGCACGTATATGCGTTGGACAGCAATGCACGCCTGGCCAGCATTGTGAAAGCTGCGGGCGGCTGTTTGACGGGCTGCCAGCTCCAAATCTGCATCGAGGTGCACGATATTGGGAGAGTTGTTGCCGAGCTCCAGCGCAACGGGACGCATGCCACTTCGCTCCTTGATGCGGCGACCGACTTCTCCTGACCCGGTAAAGGTGTACATGGCGATGCGCTCTTCATCCAGCAGCCATTCTCCTACCTGACTGCCTGCCCCTGTCACGATATTTACATAGCCTTTTGGCAGGCCCGCTTCCTCCAGGATCTCCACCAACAAAAAGGTTGCGATAGGCGTAACTGTAGCTGGCTTAACGACCAGCGTATTTCCTGCGGCTAGCGCTGGCGCGATCTTGTGCGTACTGAGCAGCAAGGGATAGTTAAACGGCGTAATAGCACCGATTACTCCCTTTGGCACCCGAATGGTAAAGCCCAGCCGGTTTTCCGAGCCTTCCGTTGCTTGCAGCGGAATCATTTCCCCGTGAATCTTCTTGGCTTCCTCTGCTGACAAGCGCAGTGTATTGATCGTCCGATCCAGCTCATTCATCGCGTCCTTGCGTGTTTTGCCCACTTCACGAATCAAGGATCGCTCCATCTCGTCCCGGCGTTCCTCCATGAGCTCAGAGGCTTTCAGCAAGATTTTGTATCGTTGAAAAGGAGTCAATTTGTCCGTCTTAAACGTCTCCCACGCCGCTTCCACCGCTTCTGTTACATGCTGCTGACAAGCCTTGGCAATACGCGCGATGCACTCGCCCGTGTATTTGTGAAGGACGGGAATGTAGCTCTCGGTTTTCACCCATTCTCCACCGATGTACAAATCATACGATCTCGCTTCCATGTCCTCTTCCTCCCTTTTATTTATCTCGTTGTTTGATAGATGTGGCGAACGATTTCGTCTCCCAATTCTTTTGTGGTCGCCGTCCCCCCAAGATCAGGAGTGAGCACCTTGCCATCTTGCAACACGTTTTCGATAGCGTTCATGATGACAGCACTGAGCTCTGGCAGATCGAGATGATCCATCATCATGGCGAGGCTCCATACTTGTGCGATCGGATTGGCGATTCCTTTACCCGCGATATCTGGCGCAGAGCCGTGAATGGGCTCAAACATGGATGGGTACTTGCGCTCCGGATTGATGTTCGCAGAAGGAGCCAAGCCCAAACCTCCAACGATTGCCGCCCCGAGATCAGTCAAAATGTCACCAAACAAGTTGCTCGCGACTACGACGTCAAACGTTTCTGGTCGCGTGATGAAATAGGCAGCGAGTGCGTCGATATGATACAGATTGGTTTGGATGTCTGGGTATTCCTGACTGACTTCCTTGACGATCTCATCCCAAAACGGCATGGAATGGTTGATCCCATTGGACTTCGTAGCCGCGGTTACGCTCTTTTTCGAACGTTTCTCCGCCAGTGCGTAAGCGTACTTGAGGATGCGCTCTGTGCCATACCGGGTAAATACGTTGTTTTGCACCGCCATTTCGTACGGTGTACCCTGATGCATCCGCCCGCCCATATTGGAGTACTCACCCTCTGTGTTCTCCCGCACCACGACGAAATCGAGATCGGCATGCCCCTTATAGCGAAGGGGGCTTTCCAGACCTTTGAGCAGCTTGACCGGGCGAAGGTTCACATACTGCTGGAATGCCCGGCGAATCGGCAAGATCAGCTCCCACACAGAGACGTGATCAGGAACCTCGGGGGCACCTATTGCACCAAGCAGAATCAAATCATAGTCTTTTAAAAGATGGAGTCCATTCTCCGGCATCATTTTGCCGTGTTGGAGATAGTAGCTACAGTTCCAATCCATGACATCACGAGCAAACCGAATGCCACCGTGACTTTCTTCTATAGCTCCCAACACCTTCAGGCCTTCTTCCATGACTTCGGGACCGATTCCGTCTCCTGGAATTACTGCAATGGAATAGTGTAGCAACGGTCTCCCTCCTAAAAATCTAAATTTTTCGACTTTATACAACGCTATCTCCTTGCATGATTAATGCCAAGCTCCGTATCATACCCCTGAGCGGATAAAAGTCTATCATCCGTTCCTCTCCCGCATCACTCGTCCGGTGACATTGCAAGGCAACGCAACAAAATGTTGCAACACGTATTGCAACATTTGTTCACGCCAAGTTATATAGTCTTACTTTTATTTCCAAATGATGATTTTATCGAATTCTCCTGCCATGCCACAAACTGCATTCGAAAAATGACAATTGCTGTAAGCTTGCGACCCAAAATTACTCGTATCTCGGCTGTACCCCTAGATGTGCTACGGCTTTCCTTTGATGGAAAAGAAACAGCGACCATTCATAAATTGGGTTGCTGTTGTATCTCTCATTTTGGTTACTCCACATAACTATGTACAACATTGTGCTACTTTCAATTCATCACTTCTTCTTATCCATAAAGATCCGTCTTCTTTGATCATATAATCTATTTTATTACTCTTTAAAGCTTCTATCTGTTCTGAAGATGCTCCATCAGAAAGTCTATAGTAATCATTTCCAGTCCCCACATATAAAAATCCAAATACTAGCACCACAACTATTGCTGTTGCAGCCAAAGACACGATTAATTTATTCTTCATAAATATCACCTTCTTTCAAAAAGGAGAATCAGGAATGACTATTCCTGATTAATCGGTGCCCCAATCTGGTATTCTTCTATTTTGCGATACAAGGTATTGCGTCCGATTTGCAGCATTTTGGCCGCTTTGCTTACATTACCGCCACTTTTCTCGAGCGCCTTTTTGATCGCTTTTCTCTCTGTTTCTCGCAACGAAGGAATGTCATGATCCGCAGACTCAGACGTATCGGCTTCCATCAATCCCTCCAACTGGATGTGATCGCAATCAATGGTGTTCCCCTCTGCCAAAAACACCGCTTGAATCAGCACGCCTTGCAGTTCCCGGATATTGCCCGGCCACGAATAAGCACACAGCTTGTCCTTTGCCTCCGTGGTCAGTATGTACGCTTGTTCTGTGTCGATCTGCTGCAATAGATGCTCCGCCACCTGGATGATATCACTGCGCTTTTTCAGTGACGGCAAATGAATGGTGACCCCTTTGAGCCGGTAGTACAGATCCGCCCGAAAACGTCCCGCCTTGATCTCCTCTGACAGGTTTCGATGCGTAGCGGCAATGATCCGCGCATAAATCGGGCGGGATTGATTGCTCCCCACCGGGGTGACGACCTTTTCCTGCAAAACGCGCAAAAGTGCCGCTTGCGCACGCAAAGACATATCCCCGATCTCATCCAAAAAGATCGTGCCTTTTTTCGCCGCTTCAAACTTTCCGATTCTTCCTTCTCGATGTGCCCCTGTGAATGACCCGCTTTCATATCCAAACAATTCACTCTCAACCAAATTTTCTGGAATTGAACTGCAGTTCACTGCGATAAAAGGCTCAAGCGCACGCGGCCCTGTCTCATGGACCATTTTAGCGAACAGCTCTTTTCCCGTACCGCTTTCCCCTAAAATGATTACAGGAAAATCTACCTGAGCCGCCTTTTGTCCGAGCATCTTTGCCTGCAAGAAGAGCGGGCATGAACCAGCTAGACGCGGAAACGGCTTTAGCTGGACTTTGGGTGCCGCAGACCAAAAACGCGGGCGATGATCTTTTACATGACGGCCAGCACGCTCTTGCTCGGCACTTACCCTAGTTCCCAAGGCTTCCTTTCCGAGCTGCTGCTGCGCGGCCCCATTTAAGCCCACGATACGCTCGTCCCGATCCAAGCCGACGAGTGCCAGCTTCCCTCGACCATCTCCTGAGCTTGATGACGTTGGTAAGGCAATCACGCGCTCCGCATCTGCTAACAAAAAGCGGTTTTGCAGAGCCTCTGCGATCATGCAAGCAATAGTTAGGGCAAACGGGTGGGAATATTCTTTACGCGTACTAATGTCAATGATGCCCAATAGCTCACCCGCTGGTGAAAAAATAGGCGCCGCCGAGCAAGCAAGAAAGCGATTTTCCAAAAAGTAATGCTGCTCTCCCTGTATCTGAATCGGTTGTTGTGCGATCAGTGCTGTCCCAATCGCATTGGTTCCTTTGTAGTCTTCTGTCCAGTTCGCTCCGATTTGCAGCTGTACTTTTTGTGCCTGATTGGCGAAGACCGGGTCCCCGATCGTTTGAATAATATTTCCTTCCCGGTCAGACAGGAGTGCGATGTGCTCTGTCGATAACAAAAAGGGAGCAAGCTTGTTAAACAGCGGGAGACTTTCACGAATCAGAGGGTGATTATCTTGAATGATTTCTTTGATTCGTCGGGCAGAAATGATTTGATCATTGACCTTCTCCGTAGCCTTGAGGTTCGATTCCTGACAGCGCTTCCAAGATTGCTGAACAATCGTCGACAACACGATTCCCTCCCCCAAAAATCATTCCCCCTCAGTATAACATGAGAGTCTTTGCTATAGAAAAAACCAGTCGAACCACGAGCACATTTGTCCGACTGGCTGCTATTTATCTGAACTTCCGCGAATAGAAAAATTCCGTAATTGGCGCCACAATGAACGTCAAACCGACGACGACTGCCAAAGGAATATTTTGAATGTCATTAAGTGCAGTAACCCCTTCCGACAGGAACAGGACCGCAGCAGACAGCACCATAAGCGCATAGTATCCGATTCTCGCACTTTGCGTCTTGATATGCTTGTCCAATTCGTCACTTTCACTGTATTTCCCGCCCTCGTAGTCTCCCCAGGTGATCGAGTTCAACAAGTACGACAGTGCAATGCAACCGAAAATGATTGTGCTTACATCCAGCATCTCATAACGAACCCACCGATAGCCTCCGTGCCCTGCAATCGCCAACAATAGGATGGATGAAACAATCACGTTGAACTTTTTCATAGCTTCTCTCACTCCTCACTGTATGGTTGAAACAGCTCGTCAATCGTTACCCCTAAATTGCCCGCCAAATCAAAAGCCAATTGCAGGCTCGGGTCGTATTTGTTGTTCTCGATCGCATTGATCGTCTGTCTGCTAACCTTGCACAGCTCAGCCAGCCTGCCTTGCGAGATGTTCCCTTTTTCTCGAAATTCCTTTATTCGATTTTTCACGGAGTTGTTCACCGTCCATTTACAGGTGGGTGTAAAAAACCTTTTACACCCAAACTATAGAGCAAGACACGAGACGTGTCAAACATGTTTTACACCCCTAGCCGTCATCGGTCATTTTCCGACAGATATCCACTCCTTTGTCCCAATACGGAACACAACATGATCCATTATGGAACAATTTCTATCCTCATCTACCCAAGAAAACGCTGTCATTTCGAGCTTTTTCACGTTGGTACGAGACTTGCTTTTAGAGAGGACTGTAAAGAAATATGTGATAAATGAGGAGGCGCTCGCAATGATCTATGCTCAGCCCGGCCAAGCCGGCTCCAAGGTGACTTTCAAAAATCGTTATGAAAACTACATCGGGGGTAATTGGGTTCCGCCAGTAAAAGGTGAGTATTTCGAAAACGTATCACCTGTAACAGGCAAGGTTTTTTGCGAGGTAGCCCGCTCGACAGCCGAAGATATTGAGCTGGCACTGGACGCTGCCCATGAAGCAAAAGACGCGTGGGGCCGTACCTCTGTTGCACAACGCGCGAATATTTTGTTAAAAATCGCGGATCGGATGGAAGCAAATCTGGAGATGCTGGCAAACGCAGAGACGTGGGAAAACGGCAAGCCCGTTCGTGAAACACTCGCGGCCGACATCCCGCTGGCGATTGACCATTTCCGTTACTTCGCCGGAGCAATCCGCGCTCAAGAAAGTACACTCGCCGAAATCGATAACGATACGGTCGCTTACCATTTCCATGAGCCACTCGGTGTCGTTGGTCAAATTATTCCTTGGAACTTCCCGCTCCTCATGGCTACTTGGAAGCTGGCTCCAGCCTTGGCAGCGGGCAACTGCGTCGTCCTCAAGCCAGCGGAGCAAACTCCTGCTTCCATCTTGGTGCTGATGGAGTTGGTCGGCGACCTGCTCCCTCCTGGTGTCGTCAACGTCGTGAACGGCTTCGGTCTGGAAGCGGGTAAACCTCTCGCTTCAAGCAATCGCATCGCGAAAATCGCCTTTACGGGTGAAACGACGACAGGTCGCTTGATCATGCAATACGCTTCCCAAAATATTATTCCGGTGACGCTGGAGCTGGGCGGAAAATCGCCAAACATCTTCTTCCCGGATGTGGCTGCAAAAGACGATGCCTTCTTTAACAAAGCCATTGAAGGATTCGTACTGTTTGCGCTCAACCAAGGCGAGGTTTGCACATGCCCATCCCGCGCGCTCATCCACGAAAGCATCTACGACCAATTTATGGAGCGTGCCCTGCAACGCGTAGCCAATATCAAGCAAGGAAATCCGCTCGATACAGATACGATGATCGGCGCGCAAGCTTCTTTGGAGCAGGTAGAAAAAATCCTCTCCTACCTGGATATCGGCAAACAAGAAGGAGCCGAATGCCTGATTGGAGGATCTCGTGCACAGCTTGCAGGGGAACTCGAGGGCGGCTACTACATCCAGCCAACTGTCTTTAAAGGCCACAACAAGATGCGTATCTTCCAGGAAGAAATCTTCGGTCCGGTCGTCTCCGTAACGACCTTCAAGGATACAGAAGAAGCGCTCACCATGGCAAATGATACGCTGTATGGCTTGGGTGCTGGTGTATGGACACGCGACACGAACACAGCCTACCGCATGGGCCGCGAAATTCAGGCTGGTCGCGTTTGGACCAACTGCTACCACGCTTACCCGGCTCACGCAGCGTTTGGCGGTTACAAAATGTCCGGTATCGGCCGCGAGACACACAAAATGATGCTGTCTCACTACCAACAAACGAAAAACCTGCTTGTCAGCTACAGCGATCAAGCTCTGGGCTTCTTTTGATCAATGAGCCAGCCAGAAAAAGTGCTCGCGACAGATGCTGCACTGGCATTGATTGAACGGCTTCGCACCAAACACGGTGACCTGATGTTTCACCAATCAGGGGGCTGCTGCGATGGCAGCTCTCCCATGTGTTACCCGCTCGGAGAATTTCTTGTGGGTGAGCAGGACATCCTGTTAGGCGAGATCGGTGGCTGCCCGTTCTACATGGGCAAAGCGCAGTATGAGTATTGGAAGCACACGCAGCTCATCATTGACGTCGTGAATGGGCGTGGCGGAATGTTTTCGCTGGAAGGGCCGGAGGGAGTACGCTTCCTCACTCGATCACGGGTATTTCCAGACACGGAACCGGAATAAAAGGAAGACCGCTCCTGCCTTTATACGGCGGGAACGGTCTTTTTTTGCTTGGATTGCTATCTGGATTTTTTGCGAGAAGTACGATTTGCAGGAGCAGCGCTTGTCCTTTTGCCTGGTTTTGCATTTGGACGGGCGGAACTGCGTTGTGCAGATACTGGCTTCTTGCCAGAGCCGCTAGACTTGCGATCAAATCCACTTGTTGCACGGTTTCCTTCCTTCGGCTTACGTCCAGTACCACCTGCTGCTCGGTTACCGTCCTTCGGTTTGCGCTCGAATCCTCCTGCTGCACGGTTACCGTCCTTCGGCTTGCGATCAGAACCGCCTGCCGCACGGTCACGTTCCTTTGGCTTACGATCAAAACCGCCTGCCGCACGGTCACGTTCCTTCGGCTTGCGATCAAAACCGCCGCTCTTTTGTTGACGCCCTTCCCCATCTCTTCGGCGTTCCCCAGAGCCTTGCTGTCTTCGCTCAGCTGGCTTCCCTTTGTCTTTGCCTCTACCTTGCTTGTCCCCTCGACGCTCTTCCTTCCTGGATCGATCAGACTCAGGCCTTTGCTGTCGAGTCTGTTTCTTTTGATCACCCGATTCCCCGCGATCCATTTCACGCCGCTCCAGAGACAGATTGATCCCTTCTTCAATCTCCCTGAGCTGCCCCCAATCCTTCGCCGCTACCAAGGTAAAAGCGGTCCCCTTTTCCTTGGCTCGCCCCGTTCTGCCAATCCGGTGGATATAGCTGTCAACATCCTCTGGAATGTCGTAATTGAAAACATGTGTGACTCCCTCTACATCCAGCCCTCGCGCTGCCACATCCGTTGCAACCAAGTACTGAATCCTGGCCTCGCGGAATCGCTTCATGACATCTTCGCGCTTCGCCTGTGACAAGTCGCCGTGCAACTCATCAGACATATAATCGAGACCTTGCAGCGCAGCATTCAACTTACTCGCTCTACGCTTCGTTCGACAAAAGATCACCGCCAGAAACGGTCGTTGTTCATCTAACAGTCTGCACAGAGTATCTTGCTTCGCACGATCTGTCGTTTCTACTACAATTTGACGAATATCCTCCAACGTAATACGCTTGCCCTGCACCTGGATATTTTCCGGCTTTTTCATCAAGCGCTTCGCAAGAGATTGCACCTGTTCCGACATCGTGGCTGAAAACAGCATCGTCTGCTTATCGAAAGGCGTCTTCGCCATAATATCTTCTACCTCTGGCAAAAAGCCCATGTGGAGCATTTGATCCGCCTCATCCAGGACAAACATCGACACCTGTGATAAATCGATTGTCCCTCTCCGCAGATGATCCAGTAAACGCCCTGGCGTAGCGATGACCACTTGTATTTTTCCTGCCAGCTTTCTCAGCTGTTGATTGACATCTTGTCCACCATACACAGCAAGCACATGGATATCATCCAGCATCGCTACGAGCTTCTTCACCTCTGCCGTGATTTGCAGAGCAAGCTCCCGCGTAGGCGTCAAAATCAATGCCTGTACATGCGTTGCTTCCGGATCAACCTTTTCCAAGATCGGCAAAATAAAGGCAAGCGTCTTTCCCGTTCCCGTCTGTGCTTGCGCGATTACATCTTTTCCTTCCAGCACAACAGGAATTGCTTTTTCCTGAATCGATGTAGGCTCAGTAATCCCGTTTGCTTGCAGAGCATCTATCAGTTCCTTATGTATTCCTAATCTCCAAAAATCAGCCAGTTTCGCCATCTCCATTCATAAATCAATCCGTTATTATTTCGTACATACTGCCATGCCGATAAAGTACCGTACGCCATCGCGGGGTGTTTTTTCAAACGTAACGCCTCTCTGATAGTACATATCCACGTCAGAATAGTGTACAAACAGCTCGGCGAACTCTTCCGGCGTCAACTGATGAACATGAAAGGGCTCACTCGTCTCTTTGCCCCGCCCTCTGCCAAATGGACTGGACAGCACGAGCGTGCCACCTGGTTTCAGCATCCGATACAAGTTATCCATAAACAGCAAATCGTCTGCGACATGCTCAATGGTCTCAAAGCTCAAAATCGTATCAAACAACCCTAATTGCTCGGGAAGAGCCGGATCAAGAGCGTCACCCTGCTGATACGTAATCTTTTGATGGTTGTATTCCCGATTGGCATAAAATATCGTCGCCTCATCATTGTCGACAGCGATCAGTTCTGTCAGCTCTCGTTTTCGATCCTTTGCGATCATATGACATCCGTAGCCGGTACCGCAAGCGATATCCAGCACTCGACCTTTAACATAAGGCGCGGCAAAATAATATCTGGCTATATGCTCCAGCAGCATGCCATTCGTAGGTTTTAACAGCTTGGGGATGATTCTCTCCCCTGTCCATTCCAGCAAAGCAATCACCAATTTTCTCGTATTCTTCCTCACATCTTACCTTATTTATCGGCTTGATCCTATTAGCTAGCATTTCCTGAACGCTGTTTATTAAGAAATTTGTAAGACATTTCATTACTGTTTTGTTAGAGCTGGGCGTTAAGATAATACCATGAATGCATTCATAAGGTGGGACGAATCATGACCAAATATCAAGTCCTCGTAGTCGACGACGAGGCTGAAATCCGCGACGCAATCGAAATCTATCTCAAAAATGAATCCATGACCGTATTCAAGGCTAGCAATGGACTGGAAGCGTTGGAAATACTGGAGAATGAAGAAATCCAACTCATCCTGATGGACATCATGATGCCAAAAATGGACGGAATGACCGCCACCTTTCAAATTCGCCAGAAAAAAAACATCCCGATCATCATGCTGTCTGCCAAGTCAGAGGATACCGATAAAATTCTCGGGCTCAACATCGGTGCCGATGACTATGTGACGAAGCCTTTTAATCCCTTGGAGCTCATCGCCAGGGTCAAATCTCAGTTAAGACGTTTTACCAATCTGGGAAGCGCTCAAATGACAGAGGATGAGATTCAGGTACGCGGCTTGACCTTGAACAAAAGCACAAAAAATGTAGCCATTGATGGCAACGAGGTCCGGCTGACTGCTACTGAGTACAAAATCTTGGAGCTGTTAATGGAAAACAAAGGCCGGGTGTTTTCAATCGAAGAAATTTATGAACGGGTCTGGAGAGAGCCTTATATGAACGCGGAAAACACAGTGGCTGTCCACGTGAGACGCATTCGGGAAAAAATAGAGATCAACCCGAAGGAACCTAAATATTTGAAGGTGGTATGGGGAATTGGATACAAAATCGAAAAATAAACGCTTTGCGGTACCCGTGCTACTTGTTTTGATCGTGAGTATTTCGCTCGCGCTCCTGACGATGGCCGACCTGTATCATAAACGCGAGAATCTCCAAGAGGATAATTACTTTCAAAGCTCAGGCTTCAATCGTGAATTAGAGACATTTGCTGAACTGGTGAAAAAGGTTCATGTAGATTATGCAGACTACACGCCAGGAAAGCTGGACGAGAAGACAGCGAATCAGCTCAAAAAAGAGCATGAGGAAACCCTCCGGTCGATTAAGGAAGATAACCATCTCTTAGATTCGATAAAACAGGCAAAAAGTGAGGGTGACAACGAGAGAGTCGCCCAATTAACCGAAGAATATTCACAACGCTTGCAAGAAGACATCGCAAAAGCAACGTCGTATTATCAGGAGCAGGTGAACAACAGAATCGCCGAAAGAGATACCGAGTACGAGGAACAAAAAAACAGCCTCACCTTGCGAAGCGGCTCCTTCAAATACTACGTCACCGATAAAAAGAACAACAAAGTTTACACCAATCTCGCGCAAGAACCTACAGATTGGGAACTGGCCCGATATGCGCGCTATACAATCAACCTCCCTAATACGAACGGGGATTTGGAAAGCATCAATCGCACTTATCAACTGAATCAACTAAGCGGTATCTTTTATGTCCCAAAAGAACCAGACGGATATAGTCAGGTCCACGCAGATGCCCTTTACTACGATTCCATTCGGGAGCGGCTTATTGGCGAGTTTGTCTTGCTTACGGTTACTCTCCTTATCATTGCTTTTAGCTTTTTATACTTGCGAACAGGCAAACCGGCGGAAGTGCCGATTGTCACAAAAAGCATGGCTCTGTTCCGCCTTATCCCGCTGGATATTCGGATGGGTATGTTGTTCGTACTTGGAATTGCGTACTTCATTATGTTGGCGAACCTGCGCTTTTTCTTCTTGCCGATTGATGGTGAGCATATCTTTACCCTTGCGTTCGTATCCTTGTTCACCGCTTACCTGCTTTTACAATTGCTGGAGGCGCGGCTTATGTACAAAGAACCTGAGAGATTCTTGCAACAGTGGCAAAAGAGTATCTTCGCCAGACAACGTGTCCTTCTGAAAGAAAGCTACGCCAATCGTGGCATGTTCTTCAAAGTATCCACGTTGTTCATCCTGACTGTTATGTTTGGAATGAGTATCGGTTTCGGATTCGTCGCCCTAATCGAAAGGTCTGGTGGCTTACTGTTTTTCAGCTTTTTGTATGGCATGTTTTACATGATCGTGGTTTTCCCATACTCGCTTAGACGCTTGGGACTGATGAACCGCATCATGCAAGGTGCCTCCGAAATGGCTGGAGGCAATCTGAACACTACGATCCAGAAGGTAAAGAAAGGGAAGTTATCTGATCTCGCGCACTCTCTCAACAACATCACAAAGGGACTCAAGCACGCGATGGAAGAGCAGATGAAGAGCGAGCGCATGAAATCCGAATTGATCACCAATGTTTCTCATGATTTAAAAACACCGCTCACGTCAATTATCAACTACGTTACCCTGCTCAAGCAGGAAGATTTGACACCTGAGGAACGCAAGAGCTACGTCGATATCTTGGATCGCAAAGCAGATCGACTGCGCGTCCTCATCGATGACCTGTTTGACGCAGCTAAAATGTCCAGCGGTGCGGTGGAACTGAATATCGAGCCAGTGAATGTAGCCTCCCTGCTCAACCAATCCATCGCAGAATTCAGTGATAAAATCGAGCAATCGACGCTCACTTTCCGCGTAACGACGGAACAGCCGAAGATCATCGCACCTCTGGATGGCAAGAAAACATGGCGTGTATTCGAGAATCTGATCGGCAACGCCCTGAAGTATTCCATGCCGAATACACGTGTCCTGATCCATTTGGCAGAGACACAGGACGAGGTTATCCTGACGTTCAAAAATGTCTCCGCCTACGAAATCGACTTTGACGCACAGGAACTGTTTGAACGGTTCAAGCGCGCTGATCAATCCCGTCATACCGAAGGCTCTGGCCTCGGCTTAGCTATCGCAAAAAGTATCGTAGAGTTGCAAGGCGGCAGGCTGTCTATCGATATTGATGGCGATTACTTCAAAGTCACGGTCGTATTCCGCAAGCACGCGTAAAGATTCAATAGAAAAGCCAGTGCCCGATCGTCAGGCACTGGCTTTATTACGTGGTTTTCTCCCTGTTAGATGGCAAAGTTCCTTTCAAATAGGGACTCAATACTGGCAGCCACTTCTTGCTCATCGGCCCCCTCCACCTCAAACATAATTTCATCTCCGGTCTTTACCCCCAGAGCCATTACGCTGAGGATGCTTTTGCCATTTGCCTGCTTGTCATTGTAGATCATCTTGACCGACGAGCTGTATTGATTGAGCAGGTTCACCAAGACAGAAGCAGGGCGAGCATGGAGACCTCCACTCACGGCTACTTCCAGATTCATTCGGATCAATTTCACGCCTCCCTTCCTGTCTGAATGCTCACAGAAAAAACTTCCTGATGACTTCTGCCACCCCATCCTGATCGTTCGTTTCCGTGACATGCCGAGCCAGCTGTTTCAGATCATCAGGAGCATTGCCCATCGCCACACCCATTCCGGCGAATTGGAGCATCTCTGCATCATTGTAATTGTCGCCTACAGCAACGATCTCGTCAGGCTGAATCGCAAGCCTCTCACTCACTACCGCAAGACCACTTGCTTTGGAGATGCCCACAGGCAATATCTCTAAATTATTGGCACCCGATGCCGTCACGCGAACCCCTGAAAGCTCGGCTTTCTCCAGCTCTTGTCTTGCTGCCAACAGACGCTTCTCGTCGCCCGTGACGAATATTTTCGGAGCACACACTTCATGTTTTCGAACGTATCCGGCTATCAACCGCGAAGCCTGGATTTTGAGCGGGTATTGATTTTTCCACAGCTGGCGCAGTGTCCAGGCATTTAACAGCGGAAACAAGTCCGTCCACTTCCACGTGCGATTCGTGACAGCATAAGCCTCGTGCAGCAACATGACATCCAAGCCGTGCGATACGATTATGTCTGTAATCCTCGCCGCCATCTCATACGGAATGCGCTGTACATACAGCACCTGATCTGTCTTGGGATCTGCGACGTATGCGCCATCATGGGAAACAAGTGGTGCGCTGATCTGGAACTGCTCCGCCAACGATTTTGCCGATGGGTATGCCCTGCCGGTTGCCAGTGTGACGTGGACGCCTTGCTTCACTAACCGGGTAATGGCCCGCTCTGTTACTTTGGATAAGCTGTGGTTCGACATCAAAATCGTTCCGTCCACATCCAGGGCGAGGAGTTTGTATTTCACGCGAGTCCCATCCTTATGTGACGGGCTTGAAAAACTGGGGCAGATGCTCCTTGTGCGCCTCCAGCATCTCATCGAGTATTTTTTTGGCGATCACATCAGACGGCACCAGCGGGTTAATATTCATCGCCAATAGCGCCTTATGGTAATCACCCGTTACAGCTGCCTCAGCTGCGACTCGCTCAAACGATTTGATTTGCTGTACGAGTCCACGCACGGGAACAGGCAAATCACCTACCGCCAAAGGAATCGGTCCTTCTCTTGTAATGACGCAGTTCACCTCGACTGCCGAATCATCCGGAATGCTGGCAATCGCTCCATTGTTGCGAACATTTACCGTCTGGATATCGCGCTTGTCGTTGTAAATGGAGTAAATCAGATTGCAAGCTGCCTCGCTGTAATAGGCCCCGCCGCGTTTCTCCAACTGCGGAGGCTTGATATCCAAGTCTGGATCTTCGTAGAGCGCAAACAGCTCCGCTTCCACCTGCTTGACCACTTCAGCCCGCGTCCCCTTCTGCTCCGCTTCTTCCAACTCATGCTCAAGCATCGTGCGCGTCTGGTAGTAGTAACGATGATACGGGCACGGGAGAATCCCCAGTGCTTTGATAAAATCCTTATCCCAACCAAGGTCCAAAATATTTTGCATTGTAATACCCGATTGGTCGCCCGTGATTTTATCGATTACCTGGGAAATGACGTTTTCCCCATCCAAGTACACACCCAGTCCGAAGATCATATGGTTCAAACCGGCAAAATCAATATGAACCCGTGATTGCTCGACGCCTAAAACAGTGGCAACACCCATTTTCATCCCGATGGGAACATTACACAGTCCAATGACCTTTTTGCGGTTGGTATACCGCAGCACTGCCTCTGTGACCATACCAGCCGGATTCGTGAAGTTAATCAGCCAAGCATCTGGACATAGCTCTTCCATGTCACGACAAATGTCCATAATGACCGGAATGGTACGCAGGCCTTTGAACAAGCCGCCAGGTCCATTCGTTTCCTGACCGATCACCCCGTATTTCAAAGGAATCCGCTCATCCTTGATTCGCGCATCCAAGAGACCCACGCGCATTTGCGTCGTAACAAAATCTGCACCCGCGAGTGCTTTTCGCCGATCCATCGTCAAATGGATCTCGATAGGCACCCCTGCCTTCTCTACCATCCTTTTTGCCAGGGCGCCTACTGTTTGCAGCTTTTTCTCGCCCTCTGGAATGTCCACCAGCCACAGCTCTCGGACAGGCAACTCATCGTAGCGCTTGATGAAGCCTTCCACCAGCTCAGGTGTATAGCTAGACCCTCCACCGATCGTCACAATTTTGATTCCGCTCATACTCCTGCCTCCTTGCCTGCATGGATTTGGCTGTACAGCTCGACAAACTCCGTCGCCAAATCTTTGACTGTAATTGCGTTCATCAAATGATCCTGGGCGTGAATCAAGAGCATGCTAATCTCAGTCTTTTCGCCCGCTATCTCCTTCTGGATAAGTGCCGTTTGATTTTGGTGTGCACGCCCGAGCTCTTCTCCTGCACGCTTCAATGCGTCCTCCGCACCTGACAAGTCTCTATTTTTAGCCAGAGCGATCGCTTCCATTGCCAGACTCCGCGCATTTCCTCCGTGAAGTATTAGTTGAAAAATAACGTCTGTATGGTCCATCCTATCTCCACCTATCCAAGTTCGCTAAAAGTCACGAGCTGTATTTTTTGATCACGAATGTATTGCTTTAACTCTGCTGCTGTTAAGATTTTTAATTCTGTGGTTCGTTGCTTTGCGTATGAACTGCCTGTCAGTACCGCTTCGTCCAAATAAGCAGGGTGCGTCATGATCTCCACTACAGGATAATCTGACATATCCTCTATGATCTTGACAAAGGTTTGTACGGTTAGGTCGTCTCCATAAAAATGATGAGAAAAGCCTTCTGTCGTCAAAACACCCGACTGGTCTCGCTGCTCCTGTGACCCGGACATCCACGGATAGCGAACTGGCACTCGATATTCCTCTGCCAGCTTCAGAACAATCGGCAAAACGGCTGGATGTGCATGTACATGGTGGTGGCTGTCGATATGGGTCAGCTTGAGCCCCGACGCCATGAACCTCTCCAATTGAGTCCGCAGCTCCCGCTCGATCTCCTCCGGTGCAGCAGAAATCAAATGATCTTGCCCGCGTCGAAAACGCCTCTCTCCATCCGTTAGCGATGGTACATCCTGACTGACTGGCGATCCGCATGTGAGCACCAGATGAATGCCTACTCCGAGCGTTGGATGTTCTTTGGCCAGCCCTACAGCGTGCTCGAACCCCTCCATATTGACCATCAAGGTCGCAGAAGTAACGACTCCATCCCGATGCGCTTCGACGATGCCCAGATTGACGCCTTTGGAATACCCAAAATCGTCTGCATTCACAATCAATTTCATAGATAGCCTCTCCTCTAGCGATTACATAGTCACAGCTGTATCGGAAGCAGTACCAGCTTTTTCTTCAACTACCTTTTGTTTATCCCACAAACGGAAGAACGGATAGTAGATCGCGAGCGAGATGAGGAAGTTCACCGCTTGAAGAACCATCCCCGATACTTTTCCGCCTGTAGCCAAATATCCGCTGACAAATAATGGTGTCGTCCACGGAACAGATACCCCGCTTGGCTTTGCTACCCATCCCAGCGACATCGCAAAATAGCTGATAATGACCAATATGACAGGGGTAATCACAAATGGAATAATCAAGAGCGGGTTCATGACAATCGGCATCCCGAAGATGACCGGTTCATTGATGTTAAACAAACCAGGCCCAATCGAGAGTCTGCCGATGTTTTTCATCTGCTTGCTTCGCGCCATAAATACCATCAGGACAACGAGAGCCAAAGTAGCACCTGATCCCCCTGCATAGATCCACATGTCAAAAAATTGCGTGGTGACCACGTTCGGCAATTCACCGTTCGGATTTGCCTGAAACGCCGCTCTGTTCTGGTCCATCAGTGTTAGCCAGATGGGACTCATAATGCCACCGACTATCGCCGCACCATGCAAACCAACAGCCCAGAGAATATGAATGAGCAACACACAGATGATGGCGCCAATCAAACTGCTGCCGACCACACTCAATGGTCCGACAAGAAGATCTTTTACAATATTATGAATACTCTCGAAAGAGGTGTTTTCTAGCAAAATCCGAATCAGCCAGACAACGATAAGCACAGCACCCGCAGGGATCAATGCCACAAAAGAGCGGGAAACAGCAGGGGGAACGCCAGGTGGCATGGAGATGACGATTTTCATTTGGATGATTTTGCGATAAATCTCGGTTCCTAAAATCGCCAATATCATGGCTACGAACAATCCCTGACTACCCATCAGCGTAACGGGAATGACTCCGCCTACCTCTTGGGCTGCACTCGCTCCCTCAGGGGTGAACATTACTTTATACGGAGTAGCGAGCAAGAAGGAAGCAACAGAGATCGCTCCAGCCGACAGCGGATCGACCTTGTATTTCTCTGCTAGTCGGTAAGCGACGCCAAAACTGACGATCAATCCCATGATGTCAAAAGTAGCGCCTACCGGGTACAGCAGCTTCGTCCGCCATTTTTCGCCGAAAATACCGCCCATGAATTCGTCATAACCAGGTATCGGTATGAAGCCAATGATGAGGAACAGTGAACCAATGATCAACAAAGGCAAAGTAAGGATAATTCCGTCACGAATGGCCTGCAGATGCTTTTGTTCCGCCATTTTTCCTGCGATCGGCATCATGCGGTTTTCCATAAATGAAACAAATCCGCCCACACGCATCCCCCTCCTACTGTTTTAGACGAAGTGCAAACTCAAGCACGTTTTTCCCGTTCAACGTTCCGTAATCGACCGTGCTGATTACGTCTACAGGAATTCCTCTGGATGCCCCTTCTTTTTTCATCTCTGTCAGCTTGTAACGAACTTGTGGCCCCAACAAGAGTACTGCTGCTTGATCGATATGATTCTTCACTTCATCTGCGGAAACTGCCCATATTTTAGCGTCCAACCCTTTTTCTCTGGCAGCCTCCTCCATTTTTTGAACCAGCAAGCTTGTCGACATACCCGCTGCGCAACACAATAAAATATTCATTGTACCCCCTCCTCTCAACGAGTGATGCCTTACTGTAAGAGCAAGTTGCGTGCCAAAACACCAAAAAATGTATGCGCTTACTGAGAAAACCGCATGGTTAGTCATATTTCGCGACCTCATCGCCTGCCATCCCCATTAGTGTTTTTATGTAAGCGCTGTAGTGTTTGATTTTGAATAAGGAATAGTCAAAAAATAAAACACTGGTTAGGCCAGTGTTTTATTGTGTATGAAGAAATTCATGATAAAACAAACGTCGTCTTCGCTGATCACTACCTCATATTTGTCTTCCAGCGGCAATAATTCATGGCGGATTAAGCTGTACAGCTTGCGATTCTCCTGCAAAAAACTTTCTTTTTGAATATACGCCACGGATTGCGCACCTGCTTTCAGACGATCTACCAAGCAGCAGATATGCAAGTAGGCCCCAATTCGCGTGTCAAAAACCAAATAATTGTTCAATCGCTCCTCCATACGGCCGACACACATCCTCACGTCTGCGAGAATATCTTGACCGTCTACCATTTGCAGATGCTCCCCCAGCGACTCTTGCATCTTCAGGTAGGCCTCTTCCAGATCGATCACTTGCTGGATATCAGACATCGCTTCTCCGTTCAAAACATCGTCCATGCTATGGTGGCGCAATTCGCGGTCGAGAATGTAATTGCTCACCACGAACAGAATTTTTCTCTCTTCCTTGATTTTTCGAAGCTGACTGCGTGCCTGTGCCTTATCGATCAGTTGCAGCGGCACAAATTCCAGAAGGCTATCATCGTACCTGAGCCTCGATTCCAGCAGCTTTTTCAAAAACAAGGCACTGCCTTCCCCAGACAGGCAGGCAGCGACAATCGTTAGCGCTGGAACATGCTTTTGCACCTGTTCTTTCGGCTGCTCCTCCCGTTGGTAGAGCGACATGCCCACGACATCTCGGTAAACATCCTCCAGCGAATGACCGAGCATGGCCTTTCGAGTGGCTTCAATCACATGCGGCGTACTGACCATCGGAATGACCTTGACCGGAATGCCGATCTCCCGCTCGATAATTTCGCCAAAGCCGAGCAGCGATCCCATATCCACGAGCAACAGCAGTCCAGCCTTGCTCCCGATCTCTCTGGCTACTTTCATTGCTTTTTCCAAAACACTCATGGAATCTTCTTCAAGCGGCAGGTCAATGGCTCTCGCATATTGTGTGACTAGCAATCGGTTCGTCACATCGACCATCGCTGTCGCACCGCCGCTTCCGTGCGTAATCACAAGCACTCCGATTGTTTCCCGTTCTTCCTCCATGCTGACATCGTCGAGCACGAAAAACATGGTCAAATATCCAGCCTCACCAATCGGCAGATCCATGAGTATCGCTTCTTCTATCATGCGAACGCACTCTAGCGCCACTGCAAACTCTTTCTTGTATTTGATTCGCACATGGTTGATTTGCGGATTCACGATTTGCTTGCCTTGCGCGAGCCGCTCCTTTGATGTCTGAATATGCAGCGCGAGACCAAAGATTACCTTCTGGCTCAAAATCTTCTCCAGCTTGGCCTCTGCGAAGCGAACGATCTCTTCCACGAGGTGAATGATGAACGGGTCGATAATTCGGGCCATGTCGCCCTTATTTACGCGTTGATGGACGCCTTTGATAAAGGTCGTAAAATAATTCTCGATGTCAAACTCCAATTCTTCTTCACTCACACCGAGGTTTTGCAGCTCATATATTTTTTGCTCGATTTTTTCATAGACACTGTCCGTTGTATCCTCTGTTTCTCGTCCGATCCAGATGCCCTCTTTTGATGGCTGCACGACAAAGCAATTGTGCTCCGTCCCAATGATTTCATCGAGCTCCTGCTTGTAATCCTTCACCAAAAGCAGCCCTTGCTTGACATGATGCGGCAGGTCCTGAACAGACACGTGTAGCTGATTCTTTTTTAACGAAATGAATTCGGCATAGGCGCTGGCGCAGGTGAGTTGAATATCCGTTTTTAACTGTCCAATGTTATTCGGGCAGTGATAGCACAAGAATGCCTGCACAGCATTGGCCGATATCTGAATCTCTCTCCCCAACCGAAAGGCCTCTTCTTGAAAAATTTCCATCGTAATACTGAAGCGCTCTTCCAAGCCACGCTCAACCAAAGATGGCAGCTTGATGACCATGGGAATGCGCCTCATGAACGTTTTTAAGAGACTCGACTCCGGATTTTCTGTCGTGGCCATGACAATCTGGACGTGAGCCGTCCGCTCCATCTCTGTTTCCCCTACGCGGCGGTATATACCCTTATCCATAAAGGTAAAAAAGATTTCCTGTCCTTCCGCCGGCAGCCGATGCACCTCATCGAGAAAGAGAATGCCGCCGTCTGCCTTTTCCACGAGTCCTTTGCGGTCCATCTCCGCTCCGGTGTACGCCCCTTTTTTGACTCCGAACAATTGACTGATTAAGAGCTGCGGGTTGTTGGCATAATCGGCACAGTTAAAAATCACGAAAGGAGCATGCTTATCCAGGCGTCCAATATCAACGGCAAACTCGTGAATCATCCCAGCAAACCACGATTTTCCTACACCTGTTTCCCCCAAAATCAAGCAATGCATCCCTCGCGGCGGATACAAAACGGCCGCCTTTGCCTGCTCAATACGCGTGATCAGGCTCTTGTTGGTCTTCGCCAGCCTGTCCAGCGACGTCTCCGCCAAATAGAGCGAATCGTTTCCTTGCTTGGCAAAAAACAGCGTCGGACGCCCTTCTTCCTTCCCGATTCGACCTTCCTTCCACAAACGGTTCAAATCGCTGCTCACATTCGCTCGACTCAAACCAAGCCGCTCAGCCAAATCTGAAGCGCTTACTTTTTTATCAGGACCAGCGTCTACTAACGTCTGGAATATTACATCTAATCGTTTCACTCTATCACCCGCCGTTGAATAGATAGAAAGTCACGAAATACACAACCAGTCCTTCTCAATTCCACGAATATTTGGAAAAACCTGCTTGCTGCTTTTTCCCCCTTCTCCCGTTTTAGTCCCGATGATTTATTTTTCCGTTTCCTTTCCCTGGTGTACGATATAATAGATAAATCATGATTGACAGGAGATAGCAAATCCATGATGGTTTTCATCGTGTTTACCATATGGGCATTAGGTCTGTTTGTGCTGTTCACAGACCCGAAACGAACGTCGATCCGCTGGGCTTGTGCAACTGCCTTTGTTGGGGCTGGGGGCTTTATCTCAGGCGCGATTGACGAGACGATCATGCCCTATTTTGCAGATTACCTGGCCGCAAAGCCCGGGACCACGAACACCCTGATATTAGTAAGCCGCATCTCTTCTTTTGTTTGCCAAGCGGGCTTGCCCTATACGTTTCTCATGTTTTCCGTGCACTCAACTGAATTCTTGTCTCGCAGAATAAAGCTGACGATACAATATGCTGCTCTCATCCTGCCGCTTGGGATGCTTTGGATTACACCCGTTTATCCCGAACTGCTTTTTAACTACTGGATTATGGTGGCATGGGTGATTCCGTTTTTTCTGTTCTCCTGTACGTTGCTTGTCGTACAGTACATGCGAGAAAAAGATCCACTCGTGAAAAAGAACAGCTTTTTCACGAACGTACTCATCATCGTTCCGTTGTTTTTCGTCTTTATTTTCATCTATATCATGCGCACTCAGAACGATTACGAAGCTTGGCGCTACAACATTGGCGTGGTCACGATCCAGTTTATCCTGATCGTTGCCATCAGTTTGAAATACGGCTTTCTGGGCGTCCGTCTCCGCGTGGAGAAAAGACGTCTGGACAGTACCTTGCGTGCCTTGACTTCCGGTGCGCAAATCATTAACCATACGATCAAAAATGAAGCAGGCAAAATCTCGCTGTATGCCGACCGTATCGAGACATATGCGGATGAAACCAACCAACCGTCGCTAAAAGAAGATGCGCTTGTCCTGATGCAATCCTCGCAGCATATGCTGGACATGATGAATCGGATTCAAAACCAACTGCGAGACGTCGAGTTGCGAGAAGAACCATGTGACCCTGGCCAAATCATCGGGCAAGTCACACAAAATCTGACGCCCTATATCCTGAAACAACAGGTAGAAGTCGTTAGTGAATTGGACGAAGCCCTTCGCTTGTATGGTGATGGCGTACAACTGCGCGAAGTCATCACCAACTTGTGCATGAATGCGCTGGAAGCCATGAAGTCGGGCGGCAAGCTTCATCTTCAGCTATTTTTGTCCCACAAGCATCTCATCATCACTGTCGCAGACACAGGCACAGGCATCACAAAAGAGAACCTGCCTCATGTACTCGATCCTTTTTTCTCGACAAAAAGGACAGGGCAAAACTTTGGTCTCGGGCTCTCCTACTGCTACAATGTCATGCAAAAGCATCAGGGCCAACTGGAAATCTACAGTGAGCAAGGCAAAGGAACCACCGTTTTCCTGTTCTTCCCGAAAAAGCGCGTCATCACAACCGACTCTGAATAGCGAAAGGACGCAAACACACATGAATCCAATCAGGGTATTTTTAGTAGAGGACGATCCCGTCTGGCGCAAAGGCCTCATTGACTTCCTGAACAAAGAACCGGATCTCACTGTAGTAGGGGAAGCAGGGTTCAAAGCAGAAGCAATCGAGCGCTTTTTGCCTGCCAAAGCGGATGTCGTCTTAATGGACATTAACTTGACCGAGAACAATTTGGACGGGATCGAGACGGCAATCGAATTCATGGCACTTCAAGCTGACAGCAAAATCATCATGCTCACCTCTCTGACAGACGAGGCAGTGATCGTGGAATCATTTTCCGCAGGTGCCGTCAACTACATCAGCAAATCGAGCTTCAAGGAAATTCCCGACGCCATCCGTGCTGCTCACAACAGCCAATCTGCCATTCACCCTACGGCGGCTGCGGCACTGCGCAACGAATTTTTGCGTTTGAAAAACGATGAAAACCAAAAGCTGTTATCTCCCGCAGAAAGAGACATCCTACAACTCATCCACCAAGGTCATACGCAGACGCAGATCGAACAATCTCTCCACATCACGAAGCGTACGATCAAAAATCACATCAACCGAATCCTTAAAAAAATGGGCGTCAAAACAAGCAAGGAAGCGGCCGCAAAAGCCAGCCAAAAAAAGCTATTCTAGGTCTTATTACCAGGTACCAATGAATGTTGGTACTTTTTTTACATGCTCCACTCTTTACAATGAAAGCTATAGAGCAACTCTCAATTATCCCTTGTAAAGGTGTGGTCCACATGGCCCTTATTTATTCTTTCTTAAAAACGATCCTGATGCTGTGGTTTCGTCCTCGTGTGCTTGGACTCTCCAAAATCGACTTGTCGAAACCATCTCTTATCACTCCCAATCACGTCTCCTTGCTAGATGCGGTACTCCTATCCTTTTGCTTGCCAAAAGAAGCGACCTTTGTCGTCAACACGGAGATCGCCAAGCGGTTCGCGTTTTTCCTCCGCTTCCGCAAGCATATCGCAATCGATCCGCTCAACCCGTACTCCATCCGCCACATGCTCCGCGTCCTTCGAAACGGGCAGACGCTGGTGATTTTTCCAGAAGGTCGGATTACGACGACGGGCGGCATCATGAAAATCTACAGCGGTGTCGGCTATCTCGCGCTCCGAACTGGTGTAACGGTTTACCCAATCATTATTAATGGCCTGGAACGTTCGATCTTCTCATATTTGAAAGGAAAGCTGAAGCTCTCCTGGTTCCCTGATGTGACCATGACAGTAGGCACTCCGTTCACCATCGAGCGCGATCCAAACCTGTCGATGCGCCAACAAAAAGCCACGGCCAATGATCGCATCCTACGTACTCTCCAAGAAGGCTTGTTCGAAAGCCGAATGAAGCAAAACGTGAATCTGTTCGATGAAGTTCTCGAAGCAGCTCGCCTGAATGGTGCAAAAATGGAAATCGCCAAGGACCTGACGTCCGCGATCGACTACAAGACCTTGTTAATCGGCAGCTACTTGCTCGGCAACAAATTGCAGCCGATGCTTTTGGGAAAACCGGTTGTCGGTGTTTTCCTTCCCAATTCAGTGGGTCATCTCGTAACGTTACTCTCGTTGTTCCGCATCGGCGTCACTCCAGCCATCCTGAACTTTTCACTCGGGATTCGTTCCCTGCTGGATTGCTGCGAGACTGCTCATATCGATACGATCCTGACATCGCGTGTATTCATTGAAAAAGGAAAGCTGGAGCACATCATCGCAGGTCTTTCACCGAGCATGAAAATTATTTATCTCGAGGATTTGAAAGCATCCGCGACTGCTTTTGATAAAGTGTCTGCACTGTTCTCTTATTTGCGGAAGAAAAAGGCTTCTGCGGCTAGCAACGAGCTGATCCTCTTTACCTCCGGCAGCGAGAGCAAGCCAAAAGGTGTCATCCTGACGCATACGAATCTGTACGCGAATATTCAACAAGTGACCAGTGTGATTGACATTACGAGTCGCGACAAGTTTTTCAATGCCCTGCCTATGTTCCACAGCTTCGGCCTTACTGCGGGAACACTCTTACCGGTAGTGAAAGGCATCCCGGTCTATCTGTATCCAAGTCCGTTGCATTACAAAGCGATTTCCGAATTAGTCTACGACCAAAACGCAACGATTCTCTTTGGAACCTCGACCTTTATGGCTGGTTACGGACGTATGGCCCATCCTTACAACTTCTACACCTTGCGCTACGTATTTGCAGGAGCGGAAAAGCTAAAGGATGATGTGCGCAAGCTGTGGATGGAAAAGTTCGGTGTGCGGATTTTTGAAGGCTATGGGGCAACGGAAACAGCTCCGATCCTGGCGCTCAACACCCCGCTGGCTAACAAACCGGGAACCGTCGGGCGCTTGATGCCAGGGATGTCCGCCAAGCTGGAACCAGTAGAAGGAATCGATGCTGGCGGAGAGCTTTTGGTGAAGGGTCCGAACGTCATGAAAGGTTATATGATTCACGGAAAAGGCTTTGTTCCCGCTGAGGAATGGTATCACACAGGTGATTTGGTTACTGCTGACAAGGACGGCTTTCTCAGTATTCAATCCCGCTTGAAGCGCTTCGCCAAAATCGGCGGCGAGATGGTTTCTCTCAATCTGGTTGAGGAACTGGCTATGCAATGCTTTGGACACTCCGGTTTTGCTGCGATCACAGTGAATGATGCGCGAAAAGGTGAGCGTGTCCTGCTATTTACCACAGATGAAACGGTTCAACTGAGCCAATTGCGCGCGTATTTGACGGAAAAGCAATTCTCGCCACTGCTCATTCCAGGTACGATGCAAGTCATCAAGGCTCTACCACTTCTCGGTAGTGGAAAAACGGATTACGTCAGCCTGAAACAACTGGCCGAAACGGGAGGAAAATGATGTGAACATACGATTAAAACCACTACAAGCCCTGTACTTCACTCAATTTCTATCGGCCTTTGCCGACAACATGATTTTGTTTGTCATCGCGAATCTGCTGCGGGAGAACGGTTTTTCTCCCGCGATGCTTGCACTCGTATCGATTTCATTCTTTCTCCCTTACGTTTTTCTCGCTCCACTGGTTGGGCCTTTTGCCGACAAGCACGCCAAGTCTATCGTGCTGGTGATCGGCAACCTGATTAAAGCACTTGGTGTCGTCTTGCTGTTTTTCATTGACCAGTCGAGCATCATCATGCTGATGTTGTGTTACTTCACAGTAGGAGTCGGAGCGGTCGTGTATTCTCCAGCCAAGTACGGCATTTTGCCGGAGCTGACTCGAAATGAAGATGAACTGTTTCATGCGAATGCACGTATCGAAGCCTATACGATCTTTGCGATTTTGACAGGAATCGGTGGTGGTGGAGCCATCGCAAACATGACGGCACCGCTTATCTCGTCTGGAATTTGTCTGCTGATCTATCTGCTGTCGCTCGGTATGACTTTCTTCGTTCCACGCATGAGAGGGAATGCATCCATTCGCTATGGGGCAGAAGCACGACGCTTTTTCATCGACTTCCAGCACCTGATGAATCGTCCGGAAACGAGCTTTGCCCTGATTGGAACCGGAGCATTCTGGATGTCCTCCGCTGTCCTGCGCGTGGCTGTTCTGGCTTGGATTCCCCTCGCGCTTGGGATTAACCCGGAGAGCTTCTCTGTGTCACTGATTCTCGCAACGACATCCATCGGAATTATCGCGGGAGCTTTTCTCGCTCCCAAACTCATTCCTTTGACTCATTTCACTCGATCGCTGACATACGGATTCGGAATGTTTCTCATCATCGTGCTATTTCCCTGGACGAATATCACCTTTGTTGCCATCAGTCTATTGCTTCTCGTCGGGTTTATGGGCGGCGTGTTCATTATCCCGATGAATACCGTTTTGCAGGATGAAGGCAAACGGATGGTCGGTTCCGGGAAAACGATTGCGATTCAGAATTTCATCGAGAATCTGCTGATGGCCGTAGGCTCCGGCATTTACTACCTGATCACCTATATCGGTATCTCCATCTCCGGTGCGATTGTTGGTCAAGGGCTGCTGTTGCTTGGGTTCCTGTTGTACCTGGTGAAGTACCGCCGACGTATCTTGCGTTGAAAGATTGGCATCGTCGAAAAAGAAAAAGCCGTGACTACTAGCGTCACGGCTTTTTTGCGTTTATCTATGCTATTTCTTTTGCTGCGTATTGGTTGTCGGTGTACCCGATTTCTCCGCAGCCTTTCTCGCTTCGTTCAGTTGATGATAAAATTCACCTTTTGTTTTGACTGTCGGGAACTTCGCTGCATTGATTTTTGCTTTTGCAGTCAGCTCGGTGATTTCTTCTTTGGTTATCGCGTCCTTGATGTTGATGGAAGCGATATTGGTGTATTTGCCATCTGCCGTTTTCGGAACGCTCAGAATGCCTGCATTGATTAGCTCTACTACATCCTTGCGTTCAGGTGCAGCGGTGTCCACGCCTGTAATCTTCCAGTTGTTTTGTACTTTTGGCTCGTAAACGCCTTTTTTCACTTCTTTTAGGTACGCAATAGCACGGTTGCGGATCGTACCACCTGTTTCACCGAACGCAGTATTGTCTTTGGAAGACCACAGTTGTTCGAACTTGCGTCCTTCCAACGCGCCACCTTTTGCCTGCAAAGCTTCCATCCGGTATGAGTTCATCCCGAGCTTCAAGGTATCTGTAGCCTTGATCGGTGTCTCATCGAGCTTGCGCAGGTTCGTGATGCGGCTGCCGTATGGCTTGGTCAGGTCGATCTCGTATTTCACGCCACCGAAGAAATCGTTGGTGCTGTATTTGGAAGCGCGGCGTTTTGGATCAAAGCTTACGGTCACGTCACCAGGACGCGTGGAATTGAAGTAGCCCACAGCCCATTCCATATAGTCCTTCAAGTCTTTTCCGGTTACTTTGTATACAGTAATTTCGCCACCCGCGTATTGGTAGTTGTAGGCGATATCCTTTTTCTTGATCGGACCGATATCCAGCTTGGCTTTGTCGTTGTCGATCTGGTGAGCAACCACGTCTGCTTTGCTATAGTAGAGCATCACTTCGTGGAAAAAGTCGGATAGTGGCGTCTCCTGAATTTGGACCGTCGGGATGCCCTCTATCTCGTTTTTCGCTACAAGGTTCATGCCTTTGAGCTCTGCTACGACGATGTTGGCATCTGCACGCGCGAACTCATGGAAAGGCTTGAGCTTGGTTTCCAGCGCTGCATCGGATACTGCTGGTGTGCCATCTGCGCCTTTTACAGGGACCGCAGTCGCTTCCTTGTCAGTCAGCACGAGCTTGCCGTCTTTCTTCTCGAAAGTCAGGTCAATGCGAGAGAGATGCGTACCGTATTTGTCCGGCTCTGTAATCAGGACGCCGTTGATCTCTTCCTTTTTCACGAGCTTGTGCATATGACCTGCAAAAATCGCAGTCAGTTCTGGAACAGCGTTCGCGATATCTGCTACGCCCGTACCCGGAATTCCGTTTTCATTCTCGATGCCCATGTGCATGAGACCGATCATGACGTCTACTTTGCCTTCCAGCTCTTTTACAGCTTTCTTGGTTTCTTCTACCGGATTTTTGATCACGAGGCCATCCAGATGATCGGTTCCTTTTTCGAAATCAGTAATCATCGGGGTGTTCATCCCAATGACGCCGATTTTTACACCGCCACGCTCAATGATCGTGTACGCAGGCAAGAAACGCTCGCCATTTTCCTTGTAAATGTTCCCTGCCAACACAGAGCCTTTGTATTGGCTGCTTACCTTGTCCAATACATCGAGTCCAAAATTAAATTCATGATTGCCGAAAGCCCATGCGTCATAGTTCATTTCGTTCATCGCGACCATGACAGGAGATTGCGGTTGGTCGTTGAAAAGCTCTGCCGAGTTGTCTTGGATCGAATCGCCTGCATCCAGCAACACGGTGTTTGGATTTTCTTTGCGAATCTCTTTAATCATCGTGAACAATTGCGTCATACTGCCATTTGGATTCGGGCCATCCAGCGCATAATCCCACGGCATGAATCGTCCGTGAATGTCAGATGTACCCAGCAACGTAATTTTGGTAGGTGTTTCTGCAGCCTTTACCGGTGCGGCGATCCCCATCATCGCACTGCCCAGCACCATGGATGTAAGTGCTACACTGAATAAGCCCTTCGCTAGTTTTTTCATGTTTTCCCCTCTGTCTCTCTTAATCTGTCAATGCCCTCGATGGTGTTGCTCTAATTGTCCTCCTGTTCTATTTTGTATGAAAATTCTGGGTTCCTATTTAACTATAGCAGGCATATGAAAGGAAAAATAGCAAAAAAAGCCGTGACATACATGTCACGACTTGATCGCTGCATAGTTCTGCAAACACTCCAGAAAGAGTTCTCCGTACTTCTCAAATTTCGCCTCGCCAACTCCTTTGATCTGGAGCATGGCTTGTTTGTCAGTCGGGCAAACACTGCTCATTTCTTTCAAGGTACTGTCTGGGAAAATCACGTACGGCGGTACTTTTTGTCGCGTCGAGATTTCCTTGCGCAATGCTCGCAGGTGCTCGAACAACTCGTCATCCTCTGTCAGCTGCACAGGGCGAATCGAGATTTTTTGCACAACGCGCTCTTCACCCCGCAGAACAGGCAATGCCCGCTCCCCTAGCTTTACGATTGGATATTGGCTCTCCGTGACTTGTAAATAGCCTTCAGCAATGAGGAGCTGGATCAAATCTGCGATTTCTTTTTCCTTGTATTCCTTCATCAATCCGTACGTAGGCAACTGGTCGAAGGAAAACTGGGTGACCTTTTTATTCTTGGAGCCTTTCAGTACCTGCGCGACGAGTGCGGCACCGAAGCGCTCTCTCATACGTTTGACGCAGGAGAAAATCTTCTGTGCTTCGAGCGTGATATCGGACAGCTCGGTCTCATCGGTGCAGTTCCCGCAACGTCCGCACGCGGCAGCATCAGTTTCACCGAAGTATTGCACGATGTTTTGCTGCAAGCAGCGCGGCGTCCGGCAATAGTCGATCATCGCGTACAGCTTTTTGTACTCCAGCTCCTTGCGCTCGTCCAGCAGTTGATTTTGCTCGATGAAAAACGTTTGGGTCTGGATATCCTGCGGCTGAAACAACAGAATACACTCACTTGGTTCCCCATCGCGTCCAGCACGGCCCGCTTCCTGGTAATACGCCTCCAGGTTTTTCGGCATGTTGTAATGAATAACGTAGCGCACATTGGACTTGTCGATGCCCATGCCAAAAGCGTTGGTTGCGATCATCGTCCGGACATCATCGAACAGGAATGCTTCCTGGTTGGCCGCACGTTCCTCTTCCGTCAGTCCTGCATGGTATTTGGTCACAGCAAAGCCACGCTTGTCCAAATCTGCATGCAAAGCGTCCACGTCTTTTCTCGTTGCCGCATAAATAATACCCGCCTGCTGCTTATTCGCCCGCAAGTACGCCTGGATGAATTCTCGACGGTTCTCCCCTTTGCGTACAGACAAGATGAGATTGTCTCTGCCAAACCCTGTGATAAATAGGCGCTCGTCCTGTAATTCTAGCTGTCGCTTGATGTCCTCGGTTACCTCCGGTGTCGCTGTTGCCGTCAAGGCTGCGACGAGCGGACGCTGTGGCAAGGATTGAAGAAAACGGGCAATTGCCAAATAGCTCGGACGGAAATCATGGCCCCACTGCGAGACGCAATGCGCTTCGTCTACTGCCACAAACGAGATCGGAACATCCTGAATCAGGTTTTGGAACGTTTCGGATTCCAAACGCTCTGGGGCGATATACAGCAGCTTGTACTCTCCACGGGCCGCCATACGGAGTCGATCGCGAACCTCGCTATAATCCAGTGAGCTGTTAATTTGGGTGGCGGGAATGCCCATGCTGACCAGTACGTCGACCTGATCCTTCATCAGCGAGATGAGTGGGGAGATCACGATGGTTACTCCTTCTTGGAGCATCGCGGGGACTTGATAGCAGATGGATTTCCCGCCGCCTGTTGGCATGATGCCTACTGTGTCATGTCCGGCCAACAGGCTCGTGATGATTTTCTTCTGGCCTTCTCGGAATGATTCGTAGCCAAAGTACTTTCGTAGAATCTCTTGCGCTTTATCTAACAAAGAGAATCACCTTCTCTTTCGACGGATTTTCAATGGGTTTCTACTAGTGTAAACATAGGGATTGGGACAAAACAAGGGGGGACCGCTGCGTTTGGGTCAACATGGTGGAGGGGAAGAAAAAGCACAGTTCTCTTCGACTCTGACACACCCGCAAGGGGGATTCACTGTCCGTCTCCACTTCAAAAAGGGGACCGTCGAGCCAAAGCCACCCTACGGGCGGACGTTTCTCAGGGAAGAAGTGTTCGACAAGCGTGGTCCCCTTTTTGAAGTTCCGACTGGGTAGGCGTTGTCAAGGTCTGCGAGCCCTGTGCTTTTTCTTCTCGCCAGCTTTTTTGTTCATCCACACCTTTTTTAATAATAAAGAAATAAGCACCACAGGGGTGCCTAATAAGTAGCCTAGGAAGAGACTGACAAGATGAATCGTTTTTTCTGTAGAAGCCAAATGAACAAGTAGATCACATACCCAATTATACCGCCCGCTGTATTCAATAGCAGGTCATCGACATCGAATGTTCCGACGTTCATTACGAGTTGTGTCAGTTCCACACCGAGGCTTAGCATCAGAGATAGCTGGATGACTCTGAATAGGGAGCCGGCTTTTTTCGGGAACAAGAGTGGCAGAAGGAAGCCAAATGGCATGAAGGCGATCACGTTGCCTACGAAGTTCACTGCACTGTGCCAGCTATGGTTATTTCGTATCAATTTGATATAGTTCTCGATTTCGTGAAAGGGCACCAAATTACTCTGATAGCGTAAGCGCTCCACAATCACAGAGGGATCTTTCCAAATGATTTTACACTGATCCACTAGCAAGCTGCTGTCCAAACTGCCGAATTTAAACAGCAGTACCTTCACGACGAGAAACAAGTAAAGGGCAAACACTGCATAACCTGCAATTACAAGCAGTTCTGTCGGTCTCTCCACTTTTTGCACGTTATCCATTGTCAAACCCTCTCTCCCCATCAGTTTTTTTGTCACTGTAAAACGATTGACATCTTCTTTTGCGCCCGTCACGACGGAAATGAGCCGCTTGTCATAACCTCATGCAGTCAGGATAGACTTTTCGTTTAAAATTAACGGAAACGAAAGGTAAAGAAAAAGTAAAGCTTTCTCAAATGCTTGAGATTGTACGTGGTAGCCAAACGGTAAAGGTCGTCCATTCATTTGTGCTTTCAACGGAAATGGTGCCTTGGTGCAGATCGATGATGCTTTTGGCGATAGCAAGACCAAGACCCGAGCCCCCTGTCTCTTTCGAACGTGAGCCCTCCACTCGAAAAAAGCGTTCAAACAAGCTCGATACATATTCAGCCGGGATCGGCGCTCCGTTATTGGCAACGGAAATCGCGACACCTTCTTCTTGCTGAAAAACGCGAATGATAATTTCTGTACCATCGTGTCCGTATTTCACTGCGTTTGAAATGAGGTTTTCCAAAACGCGAACGAGCTTGTCAGTATCTCCCGCCATTTCAATTTTTTGATCGGGCGTATCTACGATTAAACGAAGCCCCGCCTCATTCGCCACGAGCCGAAAGCCGACTGATACTTGCTCAACCAGCTCTACCAAGTCAAACTGCGTTCGCTTCAAATACGCTCCGCGATTGCGGACCTTCGTGTACTCAAACAAATCATTGACGAGCACGTTCATCTGTTTGGCCTTTTCGTAGGCGATATGAGCGTAGTGCTTGAGCTTCTCCTCGTCCTTTTGTTTGTTCTGTTCAATCAGCCCAAGGTAGCCAATGATGGAGGTCAACGGCGTTCGCAAATCGTGAGAAACGTTGGTGATCAGCTCATCCTTCGATTGTTCCAGCCGCCGCTCCTCCTCCATCGCATCCAAAGCGCTTTTGACCAGAGCATGGATGCTATCGACGACTTGGCCCAAGCTGCCGTTTGGACGAATAGAAATCTGGTGATGATAGTTGCCTTTTGCAATGAAATGCAGTTCGCTTATGATTTGTTCCATCTGCTTTTGTTCCAGGTACTTGCGGATACGAACGACCGACCACGCTGCAAACATACCGGTTGCCAACAAAATAATGGGGATTTTAAAAGAGTTGATATCGAAATTGACCCGCATCTTCCAGATGAACTCTCTGATTTCCGGGATGGTGTACAAATAGTTGTTGGCAAAAAAATCGGCCATTTGAAAAACAGCGTAGATGATCATGAGGCCGAGCAGCAAATCGAAAAGGATGCGAATAAAATCCTTGGCTCTAAGCTTCAATTTTATAGCCGACCCCCCAGACCGTCTGTATCACCTTCTCGCCATTGGTCGCCTTCTCCAGTTTTTCCCGCAAGTTGCTGATGTGAACCATTACCGTTTTGTAGGAAACGAAATTCTCCATTTTCCAGCAGCGGTCAAAAATTTCTTCCGAGCTGAATACCCGATTCGGATGACTTGCCAGAAGATGCAGGACAGAAAATTCCAATGCCGTCAGCTTGATCGGGGTGCCTTCTTTTGTCTGAACGAAGTGGCTTTGCTTGTCGATAATCAATGGCCCCGCCTCAATCACATGATCCTGTTTGCTTGCCTGCGTGTAGTTCGACCGTCGCAGGAGAGACTTGACCCGCGCAATTACTTCCAGCGGATTAAAAGGCTTCGCCACGTAATCGTCTGCACCCGTCATCAAGCCCAGGATTTTGTCCATATCATTCGTTTTGGCACTCGCCATCAGGATGGGGATAGTCGAGTTTTTTCGTATGCGCTTGGTAACTTCCAGCCCATCCAGATTGGGCATCATGACATCCAGAATGACGAGATCGATGGGCTTCTGCTCCAGCTTCTCCATCGCTTCCAAACCGTCAAAAGCCTTTTCGATCTCATACCCTTCATTGCTCAAATATATCGCCATCAGTTCTACAATCTCTTTGTCGTCATCTACAATCAAAATTCTCACGGACAAACACCTCCGAACTCATGCGTAGTAGATATAGATAGCATCACTATAACAAGAATTGTTAAAGAAAAGGTAAAGCAAGTAAGACTAACCGCCGAATGAGAGAGCAATATTTCAAACCTCCCCTTGTGTTATAACTAACTTGAATTTGAATCAAGGGAGATGAAACCATGAGTAATTTGAAAGGAAAAATTGCGTTGGTAACCGGAGCAAGCCGCGGGATTGGTCGTGGCATCGCATTACGTCTGGCACAGGACGGAGCATTCGTCGTCGTACACTATGGAAGAAGACAAGAAGAAGCAGAAGCAGTCGTACGTGAGATTGAACGCGCTGGAGGCCAGGCATTCGCAATCGGCACAGACTTGCGTACCCTTGACGGCATTCGTAATTTTTATGCGACATTGGACGAAGCACTGCAGAAGCGTACAGGAGATCATCGTTTTGACATTCTCGTTAATAACGCTGGGATCGGACAAATCTTAACGTTGGAAGAAGCTACCGAAGAATCGTTTGACGAGGTCATGAACATCAATGTCAAAGCACCATTTTTTATGATCCAACAAGCTTTGCCCCGTCTAAGAGAGGAAGGCCGTATCATCAATCTCTCATCCTTTGTGACTCGTGCAGCTTCCCCAAGTGTGTTCACTTACAGTATATCGAAAGGGGCTGTAAACACACTGACGCTAGCCTTGGCAAAGCAACTGGGGAGCCGTCAGATTACGGTAAACGCGATCCTTCCTGGCATTATTAACACCGAGATGAATGCTGGTACGTTGCAAAATAATCCGGAT
Organism: Brevibacillus sp. AF8; assembly: GCF_021270385.1. Classification (NCBI taxonomy): domain Bacteria; kingdom Bacillati; phylum Bacillota; class Bacilli; order Caryophanales; family Paenibacillaceae; genus Brevibacillus; species Brevibacillus sp. AF8. The sequence goes on from NZ_JAGQDN010000018.1 coordinate 76,992, forward strand.
GGGCAGAAGTATGCCGCTGGACTTTCTACCTTCAACAGATGGGGAGAGCCTGATGATGTAGCGGATATTGCCGCTTTTCTGGCTTCCTCGGACAGCCGTTGGGTAACCGGGCAATTGATTGATGCAAGTGGCGGATCGCATCTGTAATTGTCTTCAAAAAAATAACCGATGGCCACTACACGGAACCATCGGTTTTGTTTATGAAGCCCCTTATTCTTTTGGATGAATCATTTGTTCAGGGCGCACAACTTGATCGAATTGCTCTTCGGTCAGCAGATTGCTCTTAATCGCCGCTTCCTTGAGTGTAATGCCTTCTTTGTGAGCCAGCTTCGCTACGGCTGCTGCATTTTCATAGCCGATATGCGGGTTCAGCGCCGTCACCAGCATCAGCGAGTTGTTCAGATTTTCTTTGATCACTGTCAGATCAGGCTCGATACCTACTGCGCAATTGTCGTTGAAGGACTTCATCACGTCTGCCAACAATCTTGCGGATTGCAGGAAATTGTAGATGATGACTGGCTTAAACACGTTCAGCTCGAAGTTCCCCTGACTTGCAGCAAAGCCAATCGCAGCATCGTTGCCCATCACTTGGCATACGACCATCGTCATCGCTTCGCTTTGGGTCGGATTCACCTTGCCTGGCATGATCGAGCTGCCTGGTTCGTTCGCCGGAATGATAAGTTCACCGATTCCGCAACGCGGGCCGCTCGCCAGCCATCTTACGTCATTGGCGATTTTCATCAGATCCGCTGCCAGTGCTTTGAGGGCACCATGTACATGAACGAGCTCGTCATGGCTGGTCAGCGCGTGGAACTTGTTTTCTGCGGTCACGAATTGGTGCTTGGTTTCCGCGCTGATTTCTGCAGCGACCATTTCACCAAAACGAGGATGAGCATTGATTCCTGTTCCTACCGCCGTACCGCCAATCGCCAGCTCACGCAGGTACTCTTTGCTCTCCTTGATCATTTTTTCGGATTTTTCCAGCATGCGTACCCAACCGCTGAATTCTTGGCCCAGTGTCAGTGGAGTCGCGTCCTGCAAATGCGTGCGACCGATTTTGATGATATCCATATAGGCTTCGCTTTTTTCTTTCAACGTTGCCTTTAACAGCTGGAGTGCAGGCAGTACTTGCTCCTCGATAGCGACCAGTCCAGCCATGTGCATCGCTGTCGGGAACGTATCATTAGAGCTTTGCGATTTATTCACATCATCGTTGGCATGGATGCGAGCCGAGCTGCCTTTCGCTTCGAGCAATTGGTTCGCGCGATGAGCAATGACTTCGTTGACGTTCATGTTGGATTGCGTGCCGCTGCCAGTTTGCCAGACAACGAGAGGAAAATGCTCATCCCATTTTCCTTGGATCACTTCATCTGCTGCCGCCACAATCGCTTCTGCCTTTTCATTGTCGAGCTTGCCCAGCTTTTGATTTGCCAGCGCAGCGCTTTTTTTCAGGATGGCAAACATGCGAATCAGTGGAAGTGGCATTTTTTCTTCGCCGATTTCAAAGTTTTGGAAGCTGCGTTGCGTTTGGGCGCCCCACAGCTTATCCGCCGGAACCTTGATTTCTCCAATCGTGTCCTTTTCAATTCTGAATTCCATCTCGCATCCTCCTCGTTATCAAGCGTTTCCTTATGTAAAAAAGGATAAGGCAGTTCTTCTTCACTAAAATGATAATGATTTTCATTCTTGTTATCAAGGGATGAAGTGTTTTTTGGGGGAAAACTAAAAATATTGCTGTCCTCAAACGGTTGGGATCGGAGGAAGCCCTGCCACATGTCTTCCAGTCTCCTGTATCCTCTCTTCGTTCGGGCGGTCTCCTTCCAGACATGTGACAGTGCTTTCGTACAGCTTATGTGTAGTAGGAGCTTTTACAACGTTTGGTAAGTATTTCAGGAAGACTTTATGAGTTCACTCTCAAGAGTGGAAACAAAAGCTACGTAGAAGAAGCGCATTTCCAGTCCAAGCGCCTCTGGAGCCCGACCCAGCTTAGGAAAAAATGGCGGGGAATTTCAGCTTCACTTATGGAATCCTTCTTCGAACCATCTACGTTTGAAGCGCTCCCGCCATTTTTTCCTAAGCGGACAGTCTTCACCCCTTGTGGGGCGGAGGCCGAAGCGTAGACTGGAAATGCGCTTCTTCCTTCACGACAGCCACTTGAAAATGAAATAAAAAAGACGAAAGCTATATCATAGCCCCCGTCTTCTAGTATTCCATATTATCTGCTTTCTACTTCTACCGACATGACATGATCGACAGCCTTCAACAAGCTGTAAATATCCGTCGTATACGTATTTTCCGACGCTGTAATCATCATTTCCAGCTTTTGCAGATTATTGTCCAAGTCTTTGACCTTCACCCGCTTCACTTGCAGTTCGAGGTGCTTAATCTGCTTGAACACCAAATCCAAATCGCCCCCACCTTCGACCACAATCTTGATCGACAAATCTCTTTGTCTGAGTGATTCTGGACCAACCAAGCGAAGAATGACTGGGAACAAATTAATCGCCAAAATAATGAGGATCGTCGCGGTCACTGCCTCAAAATAAAATCCTGCACCTACTGCAATCCCAAGTCCAGAAGCCGCCCAGACCATCGATGCTGTGGTCAAACCTGATATGACATCATTACTCCGGCGTAGAATAACACCAGCCCCAAGGAAACCTACACCGCTCACAATTTGAGCAGCCAAGCGCAGCGGGTCCATATTCGTGTGTCCGGGCAAGGAGAACCGATGCACGGATTCAATCGAGACAATCGTAATGAGACAACTCGCAACCGAAATAACCATGCTGGTTTTTACACCCAGCGGCTTGTGCTTGAGCTGCCGATCCATACCAATCATCAAGCCTAGAAATAGTGCAACTCCTAGTTTTAGCAAAAAATCATACGTTGTGAATACCGAGAGTGACATGAGTCTCTCCCCCCCTCTGCTTTGATGTCAGGTTATCTTCCATCATCTATGATAAGAAGTATATCTGGTCTTTCACCTAGTGTAAACGAGGCTTTCATTCTTCATGCAAAAAGCGGAAAACCCCCACATCAGGGATTTTCCGCTTATCTGTTTCCTTATGAATGGCTGCGAATCATGCGTTTCTGTAACGACAGCAGACGTCCAAAAAGGAAGATGGCACCGGCAGCCAATCCCGTAATCAGACCAATCCAATATCCGAATGCGGCAAGCGAAGTGAATTTCGCCAGAATGTATCCCAAAGGCAAGCCAATCACCCAATAAGATATCAGCGCAACAATAAAGGTAACGGTCACATCCTTGTACCCGCGCAGTACCCCTTGAATAGGTGCTGCGACGGCATCAGAGATCAGGAAGAGGATCGAGTACATCAAGAAATGCTGGGCAAGCTCCAACACCTCGATGTCGGTCGTGTAAAAACCAGCCACCTGCTTGCTAAACATCAGCAAGCTGATTCCGAACAAAAGGGCAATACCAAGAGCGATACCTATACCCAAATAACTGTACTGCTTCGCGTCCCGGAACCTTTTGGCTCCCACCTCAAAGCCGACGACAATCGTCAACGCCATGGATATGCTCAACGGAACCATGTACAGGAATGATGCGAAGTTCATCGCTGCCTGATGCGCAGCAATCGTAATCGTGCTGTATTCACTCATGAACAAAGTGACGGCCGCAAAAATGCTAACCTCGCAAAAGATCGAAAATCCGATAGGAAGCCCCAGCTTCAGCAGCTCTTTCCATGCCTTCATCGAGATCCGATGAAATTTGGAGAACAAACCGAACTCAATGAATGGGTGCACGCGATTCACGACAAACAAAGTAATCAGCAAAATACACCAGTATGTGATGCCAGATGCAAGCCCGGCACCGATTCCACCCAGTCGAGGCAAACCAAAGTTACCAAAGATAAGAGCGTAGTTCAACAAGACATTAATCGGCAACGAAAGCAGGGTAATGAACATTGTTACCCGTGTCTGTCCTAATGCGTCGATAAAGCAACGGAGCACCGTATAAAGAAACATCGGAACAATTCCAATAGCGATTGCATGCAGGAAGCCGCGAGCAATCGTACGCACCTCAGGCTCCAATTGCATCCAGTTCAGGATCGGATCAAGCACCAAACCACCGACGATGATGACACCGACCGCAATCCCTACACTCAAATACAAAGCTTGCATAACCGTGTAAGACACCTGATCTTGTTTCCCTGCCCCAACCATCTGTGCAACCATCGGCATGACAGCCATCAGAATCCCCGTCAAGCCTGCTTGAACAGGTGTCCATAAACTAGCCCCAATCGCTACCCCTGCCAAATCTGTCGGACTTGCATGTCCAGACATGATGGTATCGGCGAAGGTCATCGAAAACAGCGCAAGTTGTGAGATCAAGATCGGAAGCAAAACAGCCAAAAACTGTCGCCATTTTTCTTTTAGCGAATAGGTTTCATTCATTTTTCATTTCCTTCTAACTTATAAGATGGGCTTATCTTTCAAATTATAAGTATAGCAAAACAAGCAGGAATCAGCAAAATACTGGCTGCACTTTGACGAACAAAAGCCCAGGCAGATCACCCGGGCTTTGCTCCATTATTCAACAAGCTTCCATACATCGGCTTTCCCTGGCTCTTCGCCCTTGGTCCACCATTTTGCCTCATAAACCTTGTCTTCGTAGTTCACTTGCGCTCCGCCATCATACGCTTTGCCGGAATCCCACGACAGTGCGACATCGCTTACCAGCTTCCACGCATCGGAACGGTCTGGCTGTTCACCAGTTACCCACCATTTTGCTACGAATTCCAGTCCATCATACAAGACGCGGTCGCCCTGTACATACACAGCAGAGGAATCCCACTCAGCGATTTCACCCGGTACTTCAGGCTTTTTATCCTTTGTGCTTGCAGCAAAAGGTGCGCTCTCTTCGGAAATATTTCCTGCTGCATCAACTGCCTTGATCGTATACGTATAAGATGTTCCTGCCGTTAATCCTTTATCGACAAAGGAAGGCTTATCAACTGTTCCTACATGGGAGCCATCACGGTAAATCTCGTATTTCACCACACCCACATTGTCTCGAGAAGGGCTCCACATGAGGTCGATTTCTGACTCTGTTGGATGGTGAGTCATGATACCTGCTGGTGCCGTCGGTGCTTCTGTATCCACGATATCTTCTGCTTTTGTGCGAACGGTCGGTGCTTTGCTAGCCTCAGACTCTTTCCCTTTGCCATCAACAGCCACAACGGTGTAGCTGTAAGCCGTAGCAGGCGTCAAATCTTTGTCCGTGTAAGCTGTTTCTTTCGTAGATGCGATGAATTTGCCATCGCGATACACATCGTATTGCTTGATTCCCTCAGATGCCACGGATTTTGTCCAGCTAAGGTCAATGCTTGTAGCTGTTTGCGATACGGAAGTCACATTGCCTGGAACGGTAGGCTTTTCTACGATACCTGTTCCCGTGTTAATCAAATTCACGTCAATTGCCTGGTAGAAAGCCATGCCCGTATCAGCAATTTCCCAAACAGCCAAAATAATGTGGTAACCGCTACGATCTGTCGGTACATTGCACGATTGTGTTACCGTGAATGGCGGTCTTTTCCCTCCGTCCTGAAACGAGCAGAACAGTTCCAAATCCGCTCGGGCAAGCGGCTTGTTAGGATTCCAATCTTTTTTCGTGATGTAATATTTCCACTCCGCTGTACTATGCGGGGCTGTCAAATTCCAAGTAAACGCATTTTGTCCACCCTGCAAGGTAACCTTTGTCCAGCGATCTGCTGTTTGTGTGTAAAGCTCAGGATAGCGGCCTGCACCGGTAAATTCACCATCGGCGGGACCAGATTGCGGGAACCCCCCAATCCCCTCCACACTTTGCGGTTCCCACTGGATTTGACCGCAGCCTGTGTTTTGCCCCGTCTTACACAAGTAAGAACGACTCGCTGGGGATTCGATGTACCCGTGAGCCGAAACTTTCTCAGCGAACACGAGCGTAGCTGCGCCTGCTACCAGCATCATTGCCAGCATGAACAAAAGCGACAGCCCTTTACTGAACAGTTTGTTTCTCAACCCTACGTTATCCATTTATTTATCTCCTCTTTTCTGGATTAGGATCGAATTCCATGTTACAGAAATTTTTTCCAGTATTACAGATTCTGAATACCTAAACCAAAACCTACCAAATACCCGAATTCCAGTCAGAAAATAGGGAGATGAATCAGGAGTGTATGCCTATGCATGAAAATTTATATGCTTCTTTCGGGACTTTTTGATCAAAAAAAAATTGCCTGCCGAAAATAATATTCTCAGCAGACAACTTTTATCACATCAAGAGCAACGGAACTATTTTCCCGTCATTTACATCGATCAACCCCAGATCCGTCAGCTTCAAGGCTGGACTGACCGGTAAGGAATGCGTGCTGATCGACATGATCGGGTTGTAATGATTGTAACCGAGCGACTCCATGGCACGGCGAAGTTGCTCGACTTCCTTTGCAGTCTTTTCCAATGGTTCCTCTGTCAAAATGCCTCCGACCGGCAAATGAAGGCTCGCGATCACCTTGCCGTCCTCTACCACGTAAAAGCCGCCCTGATTACGGATGACTTCATTGGCTGCGACCATCATATCGTGCGGGTTGTGTCCGACAACCAAGAGATTGTGGTTGTCATGCGAATAGCTGGTGGCTACCGCACCTCGCTTGATCGTATCGCCGCTAATCAAGCCGTAACCGCGATTCCCGTTTATGCCATAACGTTCAAAGACGGCGATCAAGCCGTACGGACTCTCCTCCCACAAGAGTTGCCCTTCCCGTACCTCAGCGATTCCACGGTGATCCTCTGTGAAAGTAGAACCGTTTTGAACGAGCATGACCCGACATGGATAGCGATTATCCGGCACATCTACCGTGACGCGGAAGTCTTTCTCTGTCAGTGGCGATAGCTTGATGCTCTCATAAAAATGCGCAGGAAACTGCTTTTCTTTAACTACTTGTCGGTACTCTTCCTTGGCGTCGTAAGCCTTCTTCCCCTTTTTGTAGACGCGTTCGATCTTGAATTCATGCAGATCAGACAGCAACAGGAAATCCGCTATTTTCCCGGGAGCAACCGCCCCTCTATCTGTCATGTTCATACGTCTGGCTGGGGTAAATGTACTTGCGTAGATCGCACGCTCTGGCTTCATGCCCATTTGAATGGCTTTTTTCACGATATGGTTCAAATGTCCACGATTGACCAAGGAATCGGTCATCACATCATCCGTCACAAAGCAAAAATGCTCGGAAACATCCTCTTTGATCAAATAGTCCATGACTTCATCCGTCATCGATTTTTCTTGAATCTCCAGAAACATGCCCGCTGCGATTCTCGCTTCCATGCCCTCACGCGTCTGGTGCGTATGATCAGAGTCCACTCCCGCATAAATGACGCGATGCAGGTCCAAATCAAGCAATTTCGGAACATGTCCCTCGATGACGAGCTTTGGATACGTCTTGCGGATATGCTCCAGGATGCGATTCGTCTTGCAGTCAGGGTCCTTGATGATGTCTACGTAGTTCATGATTTCGCCGAGGCAAATGATCTCTTCGGATCGCAATAGCTCGTCCATATCTGCAATCTCGACAGACCCACCCGTCGTTTCCATTGAGGTAGCTGGTACGGAGCTCGGGATCGCGTACAGCATATCAACGACACAATCACGGCTCGCGCGAATCATCTCTTTGATCCCTTCGATTCCGAACACATTGGCCATCTCATGCGGCTCCGGTACGATCGTCGTCACTCCGTTTTGAATCAGGCCAAAGGAAAACGTCTCCGGTGTCACCATCGTGCTCTCAATATGCAAGTGTATATCGACCAGACCTGGAATCATGTAGCGGCCTTGTCCATCCACGATCTCGGCAGCTTCAAATGTTTCCGTACTCCGCTCACCGATATAGAAGAATCGTTCATCCAAAACAGCGACGTTTCCTTTGATGAACTTTTTAAAATAGCTGTTAAATACTTGGACGTCTTGAATCAACAAATCGACCTTCACGAAAATAACCTCCTGTCTTTAGTCCACGAGTACCACTTTGTCTTTTGGAAACAGCAGATTGACGTTTAGGCCAGTCTTGTACGGCGTCTCCATCTCTTGATTGACCGTGAAGTCGCCCAGCTCTGTTTCCACGACATATTGATAGCTGCGTCCCAAAAACGTGCTTACCTTTACCGTCCCGCGCAAACGGTTCATTCCCGACTCGGTGCTCTCTTCTGTCGTGACGAGAAGGTCATCTGGTCGCATTGCGCATTTTTTGCCGGATGGATTCGCCGTGCCCGGATTTTTGGACGCGGTAAAATGATGATCACCGACACGCAGGCCGATTTCTCCGTTCTGCTCGGTGCGCTCCGCGAAGTCGATGAAGTTGGTAAAACCAATAAAGCGAGCGATAAACTCAGTCTTTGGATATTTGAAAATGGTGGCTGGATCGTCGAGCTGTTCGATCACACCCTTGTTCATGATCGCCACCTGGTCAGAAATGGAGAAGCACTCCTCCTGGTCATGCGATACGTACACAGTCGTAATTCCCAGCTCCTGCTGAATACGACGGATTTCTACGCGCATGTTGATCCGCAGGTTGGCATCGAGGTTACTAAGCGGCTCATCGAACAGCAGCAGGTCAGGCTGAATCACCAGTGCTCGCGCAATCGCCACGCGCTGTCTTTGACCACCGGATAGCTCCTTCGGGAAACGCTTTTCGTAGCCGCCGAGACTCACGACTTCGAGAATTTGCTGCACCCTGGTCTTTACCTCTGTTTCATTGACCTTGCGCAGGCGCAAACCGAACGCCACGTTATCGAAAACAGAAAGGTGCGGAAACAGCGCATAGCTCTGGAACACAAACCCGAAGTTGCGTTTGTTTACCGGAACGCGCGTATAATCTTTTCCTTCAAACATGAATCGTCCATCTTTTGCTTCCAGAAAACCCGCAATCAAACGCAGCGTCGTCGTCTTTCCGCAACCGCTCGGACCAAGCAAAGAGATGAGCTGTCCTTTTTCGATATTGAGATTGAAGTTTTGCAATATATATTGATTGTCATAGGCAACCGATACGTTTTCCAGCGTGAGCAATGCCATGAGTTGATGCCTCCGTTATCGTTTTGTAAAGTAGGAAAGCCCCATCAGACGTTCAATGATGAACATGAGAATAGCCGTAAAAATCATGAGCAGCACGGAAATCGCGGCGATCGTCGGATCGAAGTTGTTTTCTACGTACGTCAGCATCTGGATCGGCAGCGTGCTTACCCCTGGTCCCGTCATGAAAACAGAGATATCTACGTTGTTGAACGACTCCAGAAAAGCGATCAGAATCGCAGCAATAATCCCGGAGCGAATATTCGGCAAGACGACTTTGAAAAAGGTTTCGAGACGACCTGCCCCAAGGCTTAACGCCGCTTCTTCAATAGCGAAGTCAAAGTTGGACAAGGAAGATGCAATGACGCGAATGATAAACGGAAGCATCAGCACCGTATGACCGACGAGAAGTCCCGCATAGATCGGCAAATGGTATACGACAATGACGTATTTCAGCATGGCAAAACCCATCACGATACCCGGAATCAGGACAGGTGAGATGAAAATGCCATTCAAAATGCCCTTGCCGCGAAAATCAAAGCGACTGAGTGCATAAGCTGCCGGAATCCCCAACAAGAGCGCCAAGAGATTTCCCAGCAAAGAAACGAACATCGACGTCTTGAACGTCGTCATGAACATCTCTACCTCAAAAATGTTTTCGTACCACCGCCAGGAAAAACCCTCCGGCGGAAACTTCAAGACGCTCCCCGGCTCAAACGACGTAAAAGAAATGATAATGAGTGGCCCTAGCAAAAACAGAAAGACGAGAGAGGTAAACAGGGCCAACCCGCGATTTTTCTCCTGCATAGCTTCTACCCCTTCGGATTTAATTTCGTCGCCAGCTTGTTCATGAAATAGATGACGACAAATGTTATGACAATCATGATCGTGGCAATGACAGATGCCAAATGCCAGTCATTGAGCGTAATCGCATTTTGATACAGAAACGTGGAGATGACCCGCTGTTTTCCACCCAGCAAGGCAGGCGTGGTGTAGGCGGTCAGGCTTCCGACAAACACGAGAATGCTACCGATGATGAGTCCTGGCACACTAAGTGGCACAATGACCTTCCAGAAGGCCGTCAACTTGGAAGCACCCAAGCTTTCCGCCGCCTTCAGCAAATCTGGGTCGATATTTTCCATCACCCCTACCAGCGTAATAATGATCAGCGGCAGGAACAGATGAATCAAACCAATCATCATCGCAGTCGGCGTATACAATATTTCCAACGGCTTATCGATGAGCCCGATGGCAAGCAGCGAGCTGTTCAATAAGCCCTTTTTTCCGAGAATAATCATCCAAGAGAACGACCGCACGACAGAGCTGGTCAGCAAAGGAAAAATCGCCAATGCCAGCAGGATGCCTTTTTTGCGTGGGCCAAGCTTGGAAATGTAGTACGCGGCAGGAAAACCGATCAGAACACACGCAATCGTCGTGACCAGACTGACCTGCAACGTTGTCAGCATAATTTTCAGGAAGTACGCGTCGGTAAGAAATTGGAGATAGCCTTGGATCGTAAAGCTACCATCCTGATAAAAGGTGGACGCAATCGTCATCACGATCGGAATGACCATGAACAGCGTCAAAAACAGCACACCCGGCAACAGCAATAAATAAAGACCCGTTTTTCTCATCTGATTAACTCCTGTTCACGGTATCGTCAGGCTTTCAATGCGCCGAGAAAACGCGCAAAGAACGCATCTGCATCTACGTCCAGACAGACGTTTATGTTCGGTTCTTTTTTCAGGCGGTTTTGAAAGTCGCAAACCGTTTGCCCATCACACAGCTCACTTCTCGTTTCGATATCTACATATAACTTCTGCGTCTTCACCAGCTTCGGATCGAGTGCGACTGCGACAGCCAATGGATCATGCATGGCGCACGCATAAATGCCATTTCGTTGAAAATAACGATGGAGGTAATCAGACGTACTCTGTCTCACGTACTCGCCCATCGGTGTATCTCCCAGCTCACGAATGTGCTCCTCGTTCAGCAGCACTCTTCGCGTCACATCCAGTCCAACCATCGTCAATTGCGGGAATCCGGCATGAAATACGACCTTCGCTGCCTCTGGATCGACGTACATGTTGTACTCCGCAACTGGCGTCACATTGCCATGCTCGCGGACAACCCCACCCATGAAAATGACTTCCTTGACGTGTTGAACAAGCTCCGGGCATTTTTTCACCGCCAAAGCCAAATTGGTCAGCGGCCCCGTCATGATGAGCGTAATCTCGCCGGATTGAGCAAGTACGTTTTCCACGATGAAATCAGGGCCAAAGCCAGCTGTCGGTTCCTTGTAAATCGGAACTCCGGCAAGGGCTCCTCCCAAACCATCCTCACCATGTACGGCATGCTCGAAAAACAACGGTCGCAGCAGCGGTTCAGATGCTCCACAGACAACAGGGATTTGCTCGCCGACTTGCAAGAAATCGAGAATTTTGCACGTGTTTTCTGTTGCTTTTCGCAACGACACGTTGCCATTCACCGTAGTAATGCCAACCAGATCGAATTGCCCGCTCTTCACAGCGAGAATAATGCCAAGCGCATCATCAATGCCCGTATCCACGTCAAGAATGATCTTTTGCACGAGTGGTCCTCCTCACGTTCATTCCTCATAAGAAAACTTCTATCGAAGCCAATTCAACGTGGAGCGACCGCATTTTAGCGGAATGTTTACATGCGCTCCGGAATTTATTTTATAAATTCCTATACGTTGAAAAACGAGGGTATATCCGAAAATTGTCTATACCCTCGCCCTTTGTTTTTCTATCGTTCGTTATTGCGTGATTTCACGATTCCAACGGTCAATCCATGCTTTGGAGTGCTCGTTCACGAATTTCATATCCAGCATTTTCAGCTTGCTTACGGTTGCTTCCCCGTACGTTACGCCTTTTGCTTCTTCTTCTGTCAGTTGAACCGTTTTGTTTACAGGAGAATCGATTTTTGCCTTTGCTGTTTTCTCCTGAACTTCCTTGCTCAGCTGGTAGTTGATGAAGTCTTCTGCGAGTGCTTTGTTTTTCGAGCCTTTTACGATGTTAACCGTATTCATGACTGCATATCCGCCGCTTGCAGGTTGTACGAAAACAGCTTCTGGAACAGCGGCTTTGATGTCTTTGAAGTACATTTCCATAATAGGTCCTACGCCGATTTCTTCTTGTCCAAACATGTTCACGTATTCGGAAGTCTTATCGTAGAACTTCACGACACTTTTGTTGACTTCTTTCATTTTCGCGAAGGCTTGATCCTCGTTGAATTCCTTGCTGCCCGCGACCGCAGAAGCACTGTCGAGAACCATCGGGCCTGTCGTGGAAGTAATGCTTGGCAGTGTCAGCTTGCCTGTCAGCTCAGGGTTCCACAGATCTTTCCAATCTTTGATTTCGGTTTTTACGAGCTTTGGATTGTAGGCAATCCCGAATTGGCCAATCGTGTAAGCTGGACCGTATTCCTCGCCCAGTGGTGCTTTGGCGATGTCGTAGATTTGATCCAGGTTCGGGATTCGGCTGCGGTCGATTTTTTCAAATGCGCCACTCTCAATCCCTTGCTGTGCATAGTAGTCAGAGAGGTAGATCAAGTCTACATCGGAGCTTCCTTGGCGAATTTTGTTCAGACGCTCTGCGTTGTTCCCGATTTCCAGCACGATTTTCACGTTATGTTCTTTTTCAAACGGCTCATATACTTCTTTGCGGAAAAAGTCTTCGGAGAAGCCCCATGTGGAGATAACCAGCTTTTGTGGCTCGCCCTTGGCTTCGCCGCCAGCTCCTCCCGCTTGTGGTTGATCATTGCTGCCACAGCCAGCGAGAGCCAGTGACATCATAGAGAAAGACAGGATTCCAGCAAGTAATTTTTTCATCGTAATTCTCCTCCAGTTGGGTTCAATTGATGACAAAATATGGTGATACAATAAAAAGAAAAGTACCCTTGATTAGAACGTATCATTCTAAACAAGAGCACTTTTCTTCGTAAACAAAGAGAAGTGACACCCGTTTTACGCAAAGTCTACGGTCTCCCCTTAAGATAGATCAAAAGAGAAAATCCGAACGATTGCGTCAGGTATTCAGTTCTGATTCAGCTAAAATAACATTCGTGATCGCCCACTGCGTAGGCGCATCATAGTCCCTCAGCACGGCTTCCAACGGCAACCCCATCTCTTCTTCCAGTCGTTCTCTCAGTTTCTTCTTATAAAGAAGGGACATGCGAAAATCGACTTCGAGCTTGAGGGCCGGCGCTTCTCCTTCCAACGCTTGTGAGCGCGGAGAGCGACGATGCTTGGCTTGGAACGTAATCATCTGGTTTTCAATCGTGACTCGGAGCAAAGTCGTTCCAAATCCGAACAACTCTTTTGCTATCTCATTATAGATGGCAGACAGCTTTTTTCTGGTTTCATTGGAGTCCACGAGAGTCATGTCATCACCTGCGATAGCTGGCATAGAGTTCATTCGCTCTCATTATACAAATGATTTCCCGATTCTTCAATAGAATATTCGTATTTAGATCAATTTCATATAATTGCGTGAATTGATCTACCGGGATTTACCGGACAGGGGACTATGCGATACCTTCTGCCCCTCCCCCCTTTCAGGGTGGGCAGTTCTCTCGTGGTCTGTCAGAAAATTAAATTTCAGATTTTTCTATCCCCACTTGGAGGCGAGTACAACGCCAAAAAAAACATCTCGATTCACCATAAACAGTGAACCGAGATGTTTTTTCGTTTTTGGTATTTTGTTATGTGTTACAGCTCATTCTGGTGTTGTGCTATTTTAACTGCAACTTTACCTTCCATGTTCTCATCTGACGAAAGCGAAACTGTATGCGAACCAGTTCCCCAAGGCGAGCTACTTATTTCAAATTTTTGATTACCATAAGGTGGTACTCTAAAGAACATTTTCTGACTACCGGATGAATCAGTAACGGACACTTTGATCTCGTAGGTTCCACTATTATATACCCACACTTTAACCCAACCATAGCCCTCTGGAATATTAAAATTTTTGGAATCCGTTTTGGCATTCTTAATTGGAACGTCGTCAATCGGTCTTTCAGATCCCATAGGTTCCAATAACTTCATAAAAGATTTTGCGGAAGTATCCGGATATTTAACCTGATTAACCTTAACGTGACTCTCCGGATATTTTTCTTTTACAACTGCATCATGTGATGATGCCATAGCACTAGATCCAATAGATAGACTGCTAAGTAAAAGAGCTGCTGCAATTGTACCTTTAACAGATCTTTTCATAATAATCCTCCATCACTAGTAATTTGGAATTATCTTCCTATTAAGTATATTACATGGCAATAAATGGAAAATCAATAATTAATATGGAAAATATTCAAAAAATGACAGACTCTCATCCCGCCCGATTGGTGGTTGTACAGGAGTAATGCGAAAGGAAGGTAGAATCACCACATTTTTCGCAAATATCACATTCATTTGAAAAAAACTTTGACATCCACGTTGGTGCAAGATATAATCCAACTATTCGAATAAGGATTAGCGATTTTATCTTTCGTTAAAATTTCATAGCACATTCTCTTATGAAGAGAGGTTGAGGGACTGGCCCTATGACACCTCGGCAACCTATCGCAAACGATATGGTGCCAAATCCAGCGGAATTTATTCCGACAGATAAGAGAGGTATTGTTGCAGTGTGTTTACATACTCGCAGTTTTCGCCTCTTCTGTCGGAAGAGGCTTTTTTCGTTTCCATCTTACATCCAGAGAAAAGGGGTATTTTCATGAAAAAGACTGGTCTACTGCTCACTACACTGCTGCTCGCTGCATCGCTCGTAACGGCTTGCGGTGGTAAACAAGAAGCTGCGCCTGCTAACGGTGGCACTGCTGCTGAACAAACCTCACTCAAGGTCGGCGTCACTGGCGGCCCGCACGAAGAGATTCTCAACAAAGTAAAAGAAGTCGCCAAAGGCAAAGGACTCGACGTCGAAGTCGTCGTTTTCAACGATTACGTACAGCCGAACCAAGCTCTCGATAAAGGAAATCTCGATGTAAACAGCTTCCAAACCATTCCGTTCTTGGCGAAGTTCAATCAGGATCACAAAACAAAGATCGTCGAGGTCGGAAAAACCGTGACGTATCCAATGGGTCTTTACTCCACCAAGCATAAAAAAGTCGAGGATATCCCGGCAGGCGGTGTTGTCGGCATTCAAAACGACCCGACCAACCGAGCACGCGCATTGCTGCTCTATCAGGCAGCTGGCTTGATTAAGCTCAAGGATGGCGTGGGTGACAACGCAACACCATTGGACATCGTGGAAAATCCGAAAAATTTGCAATTCAAAGAGCTGGAGGCTGCTTTCCTGGCACGCTCGCTGAATAACGTAGAGGTTGCTTCGATTAATACGAATTTCGCAATGGAAGCTGGCTACTCTCCGAAAAAAGACGCGATCTTCGCTGAGAAGGCTGACTCTCCGTACGTGAACATCTTGGCAGTCAACGAAACCAACAAAGACAACCCTGCCGTCAAAAAGCTGGTGGACATCTACCGCTCGGAAGAAGTGAAAAAATTCATCGACGAGCGTTTTGAAGGAGCTGTACTGCCGTCCTGGTAAGATCGACGCCAGGAACATCAAGAACAACAAGGAGAACTCGTTATGATACAGCTAACCGATATTCATAAGTCGTATCAAGTAGGAAACAAGCAGGTAAAAGCATTGAAGGGCGTATCCCTGCAGGTGGAAAAAGGGCAAATCTACGGGGTGATCGGCTTTAGCGGAGCGGGGAAAAGCACCCTGCTCCGTACCATCAACCTGTTGGAGAAGCCAACTAGCGGTTCTGTGATCGTCAATGGCCAGAACATGCTGACCCTCAAGGAAAAAGAGCTGCGGCAAGCTCGCAAAAAGATCGGGATTATTTTTCAACACTTCAACCTGCTCTCTTCCTATAATGTCTTTGACAATGTGGCGGAAATCTTGCGGATGAATCGCGTCCCCAAAGATGTCATTAAGCGCAAGGTAGAAGACCTTCTCGGCTTGGTTGGCTTGTCTGATAAAGCAAATGCTTATCCTTCTCAGCTATCCGGTGGACAAAAGCAACGGGTGGGCATCGCTCGTGCGCTTGCGACTGATCCGGAAATCCTGCTCTGCGACGAAGCGACTTCCGCTCTCGACCCGCAGACGACCGAATCGATTCTCGAGCTGTTGCTCGACATCAATCGAAAGTTTAACCTGACTATCGTGCTGATTACACATGAAATGCAGGTCATCAAAAAAATCTGCGACCAGGTAGCTATCATAGAAAACGGTGTCGTCATCGAGCAAGGCTCTGTTCTGGATGTGTTCAGCAATCCGCAAGAGCAAACGACCCGCAATTTTATCAAAACGGTTTTTGACGATCAGGTACCACAGGAGATTTTGTCCAAGATAAAAGAAACCGGACCCGTTTCCAAAATTGTTCGCGTTGCCTTTCGCGGAGATGCCGCTCTCGATCCAGTTCTAGGCACCTTGTCCGCACACTTTCCGATTAGCACCAATCTGTTGTACGGCTCGATTACGACCATTAAGGGAACGGCGCTCGGCATTTTGCTATTGCACATTTCTGGTGAAGACCAGCCCATTCAAGACGGCATTCGCTTCTTGCGGGAATCCGTCTACCGCGTAGATATTGTGTCACCAGAGGAGGTGCGGAGCTAATGGAGCGTCTGATTGAAATGATTCCGGTATTCGGGCAATCCCTGCAAGAGACTGTCATCATGGTCGGGTTTTCGTTGTTCATTGCGACATTGATCGGGATTCCGCTCGGGATTTTGTTGGTCATCACACAGGCGAATCACCTTTTCCCGAACAAGATCATCTATCACACCCTGAATACGCTCATCAACATTGTGCGTTCACTGCCTTTTATTATTCTTATGGTTGCGATCATTCCTTTTACGGAGTTGATCGTGGGCACCTCGATTGGGATTGAGGGAGCCATTGTGCCGCTCATCGTCTATACGACACCTTACATCTCACGCCTGATGGAAACGGCCCTGCATGACGTAGATCGCGGCGTGATCGAAGCGTACCAAGCGATGGGCGCATCCCGGACGCAGATTATTTTTCGCATCATGCTGCGTGAAGCACGACCTGGCATCGTCCTCTGCCTGACGATTGCGACCATCGGTTTGATCGGTGCCACTGCTATGGCGGGCGCAGTCGGTGCCGGTGGATTGGGCGATCTCGCCTTGCGCTACGGCTACCAGCAATGGGACATCGAAGTCATGATCATTACCGTCATTATCCTTGTCGTCTTGGTCCAGCTCATTCAATCGTTGGGTAACTGGGCAGCCCGAAAACTGAAAAAGAGCGCGTAAATCGAAGAACCCCTGACGAGATCGCTTGTCAGGGGCTTTTTTGTAGGTATTTAGACTGATCGTCACTGAAAGTTCGTTGGTATTTCGCTCGATATTCATGTAGACTTATATATACAAGTCATTTTAATGAGAGGGGCTACTCAAATAACATGAAAAAACTCATCATGATGTTGGTTGCCGTAATGCTCGTACTCGCTCCGGCCGGAGGATTCATTGATCATGCCGATGCGAAAGGTTATAAGTCCGGGAAAAAATCTTTTAACTCTAACACGGCTCCTACCAATACACAAACAACCAACAAAGCCGATTCAAATGTAAACGCAACAACCAATAAAGGTACTACAACAACTCCTGCTGCTACCGCAAGCAAAAGCGGCGGGTTCATGAAAGGTCTCCTGATTGGCGGTCTGGCTGGTTTGCTGTTTGGAAGCTTGTTCGCTGATATGGGTATTCTCGGCTCCATCCTTGGCTTCATGATCAACCTGATGGCGATCCTCGCTGTGATTATCCTGATCCGCAAAGCGTTCGTCTACTTCAAAACCAAGCGCGCGAAAGAACAGGAACTGAACGCATGGAAAAGATAACTTTTTCTGAACAAGATATCATTAATGCAATCTGCATTCATGCAGCTAACAAAAAGCAGTTGAAGCCACAAGACATCTCCGTCGAGCTGATGTGGGACGAGGAGTATGGCTTCTCTGCTGAAATACACTGGATGGATCGCCAACAAATCTTGGTCGAGATTAATATGATTGAAGCGATTCGCTACTACCTGGAGACCCAGATGCAGCGGAACCCTTATTCCGCCGGTATCGAGCTGGTATTGGACGACGAAGAAGGTATTATCGCTCATATCACCTACTAAAGCTTGACCATCGTAAGTTAACCCAAGGCCAATTTGTTCACACATGTGAGCAGGTTGGCTTTTTCATATTGAATTTGGCTTCATTCCGTTATATACTTTACCTTAGTGAAAATGATTATCATTGTCTACGTTTATTCATACATGTACATACTTTCCTAAAAAGGAGTTGGCCCATTGTGGAGCGCTTATACACGCAAAAGCTGGACATCGGATACGGTGAGCTTTCCATTGTCAAAGACTTGAACATCAGCATTCCTTCTGGAAAAATCACCGCCCTGGTCGGTGCAAACGGTTCTGGTAAATCGACGATCCTCAAAACTCTCGCCCGGATTATGAAGCCAACCGGCGGACAAGTATTTTTGGACGGAAAGTCGATCCATCAGCAATCGACCAAGGAAGTCGCCAAGCAACTTGCGATTTTGCCGCAAAACCCAACCGCACCCGATGGCTTGACCGTGTCTGAGCTCGTTACCTATGGCCGCTTCCCTCATCAAAAAGGCTTCGGTTCTTTGACCAAGGAAGACAAGGAAATCGTAAACTGGGCTATTTCCATGACCGGCATGGCAGATTTCCATGATCGTCCGGTTGACCAGCTATCCGGCGGTCAGCGTCAGCGCGCCTGGATTGCGATGGCCCTGGCGCAAGGAACGGACATCCTGTTCCTGGATGAGCCTACAACTTTCCTGGATATGGCTCATCAGCTGGAGGTTCTCAAGCTCCTGCAAAAGCTGAATGACGAAGAAAATCGTACGATCGTCATGGTCGTCCATGATTTGAACCACGCAACCCGTTATGCACAGCACATGGTTGCCATCTCTCGCGGTACCGTCGTCGCTGAGGGAAGCCCTGCTGAAGTCATGACGCCTGAGATGCTGCGTAAGGTATTTAACATCGAAGCAGACATCCTGACTGACCCTCGCACGGGTGTGCCGCTCTGCCTCCCATATGAGCTATGTCATGCTGTGGATCTAAAGCAACCTAACGAAAACACTACCCAACCTGTTTACACGCAAGAGCGCAAGCTGGTTGGAGCCAGATAACGGTTAGATTCCGCTAGCAAAAAGCCGGTTTTCACCACGTTTTACGGTGTAACCGGCTTTTTGCTATACCAACCGTTTATCTCTCCTCGTTACGTGGCTTAGAAAACCTTGCAGTTAGTCACAACTCAGACATACATATACCCCCTATATGTATGATAGTATTTGTTTGCAAGAAAAATATCCCATTTCAAAGGAGAGATCAGCATGAAGGTTGCCATCTTGCTTTTCGACGGCATCACCGCATTAGATGCAATTGGTCCATACGATGTATTCGCTGCTACGTTGAAATGTGAAGTAAAATTTGTCGCTAAGAAAAAAGGGTTAATCAAACTTGATTCCAATATGGGCTATTTACATGCCGATTACAGTTTTTCAGAAGTTACTTCCGCTGATATTCTTGTTGTTCCCGGTTGCAGTCCGCCCAATTATAAAACCCCTATGAATGACGAAGAAACTCTACAGTGGATTCGCCACATACATGAGACGACGAAATGGACTACGTCTGTTTGCAACGGCTCTCTGATTTTGAGTGCCGCAGGCTTGTTACATGGAGCCGTAGCCACTACTCATTGGGGGTCCTTCGAACTGCTCCAATCTCTTGGTACCATTCCAACAGAGGAGAGAGTCGTTCGTCAGGGCAAAATCGTTACAGCAGCCGGCGTTTCCTCTGGTATCGACATGGCACTCCAATTGGTTGCATGGGAATTGGGAGAGGATATGGGCAAAGGAGTCCAGTTGATTTTGGAATACGATCCCCAGCCACCGTTTGACTCGGGTTCACCAAAGAAGGCACCTGCTTTATTGGTTGAACAAATAAGAGGGATGTTACAAGAGTTTGCCAAGCGGGAGCCCCGAGTATAAATGAATCAGCACGTTCTAAAAAATGAAAAGGCGACAGCCCAGGGAATGCCTTACTCCCATGGGCTGCCGCCACTTTCTTTTCTAGCCTCTTACCATTTAACTTCTTTCAGAACTTCTTCTGCCATGCCAGCGGTGGATACCAATCCGCCACCAGACAAGTACCAGTTGCTAGAATCCAAGTAAATGATGTTGCCAGTTTTGAATGCTTTCGTGTTCTTAATCAGGTCGTTTTCTACCGTTTGCTGTGTAGAAGTAGACACTTCTTTATTCTTGGAAATCGCGTTTCCACGATCAATTACGAACAGGTAGTCTGGATCTTTTTCTGCGATATATTCAAAGGAAACGCTTTGGCCATGATTTTCTACAGAAATGTTTTTGTCTACAGGCGTAAATCCGAATTCACCGTGCAGGATACCAAAACGGGAACCGGCGCCGTAAGCGTTCAGCTTGCCTTCGTTAACCATCACGATCAGAGCAGTCTTGCCGCTTGCCGTTGCTTTTGCATTCAATTCTTTGATTGATGCATCGATTTTGCCCAGCTCTTCTTCTACTTGTGTTTCTTTACCGAAGATAGTACCCAATGTTTTCATGTTCTCTTTGAAAGATTCCATGTACTTCGCATTGTCTACACCCATGAAGATGGTTGGAGCAATTTTGTTCAGCTCTTCGTAAGCATCTTGTTGACGACCGGAAATGAAGATCACATCCGGTTTCATTGCATTGATTTTTTCAAAGTCTGGCTCTTTCAAACCGCCAACGTTTGTGTATTTCGCGTCTTTGAACTTTTCCAGGTACGCAGGAATGTTGGTAGACTGTGCAACACCTGCTACTTCGATACCCAATTTGTCCAAGGAATCCAGAACACCGAAGTCAAATGCTACAACTGTTTTTGGATTCTTTTTCAGTTTTGCTTCACCCAATTTATGCTTGATCGTAACTTCCTCGGATGTTTGTACAGCTTCCGGTGCTTTGGTTGCGTCCCCCGCAGTTGTTGCAGGAGCAGCGTTATTGGAGCCGCATGCAGCTGTGAATACAGCCAACAGTACTGCCATAAACAGCATGAGTAATTTTTTGTTCACTTCTCTCACCTCTATATAGAATGTAAAAGTATATAAAATTATTGATAGCTTGCTGATGAAACCCCCGGCAGGCCATCAAAATTTTAACGATAGGAAGATAGAGCTTACGCGAAATAAACGCATATTTTGTTCTGTTCAATGTCTTCAATATGGATATCCATGTCATAGACATCTTTCAAGATAGGTTGGGTGATGATTTCGTCTGTAGTGCCTTCCTTTACGACCTTGCCATCCTTGAGAGCGACGATATAATCCGAATAGACGGAAGCAAAGTTGATATCGTGAATGACAATGACAACCGTTTTGCCCCTTTCGTCTACCAAACGTCGCAGCACTTTCATGATCTGGACAGAATGCTTCATATCCAAATTGTTGAGTGGCTCATCCAAGAGGACGTATTCCGTATTTTGAGCAACAACCATTGCGATGTAAGCGCGTTGACGCTGACCGCCACTCAACTGGTCGAGGTACTTGTGTTGAATATCCGTAAGCTCCAAATACTGGATAGCCTCATCTACATACTTCCAATCCTCTTTTGTCAAATTGCCTTGTGAATACGGGAAGCGACCAAAGCTGACCAGCTCACGAATCGTCAACCGCACCGTAATGTGGTTCGATTGCTTGAGAATCGAGATTTTCTTTGCCAGCTCACTGCTCTTTGTCTGCCCAATCTCCCGACCCTCAATGAAAACCTCACCTTGATCCTTGGTCAACAGGCGACTAATCATCGACAGCAACGTACTCTTTCCGGCCCCATTGGGTCCGATGAAGGACGTGATTTTCCCCTTGGCAATTTTCACAGAGACATCTTCCACGACATATTTGCTACCATATAGTTTTGAGACATTCCGGACTTCGATCACGCTTTATTCTCCTTTAACAGAAGATAGATGAAGTAAACTCCACCAATAAAGTTGACAATGACACTAAGCGTCGTGGAGAACGCAAGTACACGCTCCACGATCAACAAACCGCCAACCAGTGCAATCACACTGATTAAAGCCGAGCCCACCAGCAAGTATTTATGCTGATAGGTTTTCATAAACTGATGGGCGAGATTCGCTACCAGCAGTCCGAGGAAGGTAATCGGTCCAACGAGCGCTGTCGCGATTGATACGAGAATGGCAATGACGACGAGGAACCGTTTGATGACAAAATCGTACGGAATCCCCAAATTAATCGCCTGATCCCGACCGAGTGATAACACATCCAAGTACTTGATGTATCGCCAGAAGTAAATCATGATACCGATGACCAGAACAAAGCTCGTGATCAACAGGTCTGTTTTTACATTGTTGAAGCTGGCGAACATTCGGTCTTGCACAACCAGAAACTCATTCGGATCAATCAACACTTGCATGAACGTGGACAAACTGCTAAACAATGTGCCCAAGATCAATCCGATAAGGAGCAGGAAATAAATGTTTTGCCCTTCCCTCTTAAACAGGAATTTGTAGAGCAAGCCTGCGAAAAGCACCATCCCACCTGTCGAGATCAGAAAGTTGACGTTGTTGTTCATCAAGGTGAAATGGGTGGAGCCAAAAACAAAGATCACAAATGTTTGGATGAACATATAGAGCGAATCGAGGCCGATGATGCTAGGCGTCAAGATTCGGTTGTTCGTGATTGTCTGGAAGATCATCGTAGAAAAGGCGATGATGCAACCGGTTAAAATGATGGCAAGAATTTTCTTAGCCCGCCGAGGAAGGACGTAATCCCAGTTGCCACCGGCGTCAATCATCATAAAAATGGCTATCAAAGCAATCGCCACTATCGACAGGGCAGCTATCTTCGCTTTCATTGTTCATATGCCTTTCTTCTCATGAGTAAGTACACGAATATCCCGCTGCCAATGACCCCAACCATCATGCCGATGGAAATCTCGTATGGGAAGATGATGAGGCGTCCCAGGATATCACAAGCAAGTACAAACACCGCGCCAAGCAAAGCGGTATGAGATAAGCTTTTTTTCAGGTTATCTCCCAGGTAGATCGTAACCAGGTTGGGAATGATCAGCCCCAAAAACGGGATTGTCCCTACTGTGAGAATAACTACCGAGGTCACACAAGCGACAATGACCAGTCCAATGTTGACGACATGCTTGTAGTTCAACCCGAGGTTGATGGCGAACTCTTCACCCATTCCGGCAATGGTAAACTTGTTCGCATACAAGTAAGCGATAATCACCAGCGGAATGCTTATGTACAAAAGCTCATAGCTGCCTTTCATAATGGTGGAGAAATCTCCATGCAACCAAGCAGACATGTTTTGCATCAGGTCATGCTTATAAGCGAAAAACGTCGTGATGGACCCGACGATGTTTCCAAACATCAGTCCCACTAACGGGATGAAAATGGAGTCTTTAAATTTGATTCTTTCGAGAATCTTCATAAAGACAAAGGTTCCAAAGAGAGCAAATGCAAAAGCAACGAGTAGCTTCACCCAGGAGCTCGCATCGGCGAATACCAAGAGTGAAACCAATATTCCGAATCGAACGGAGTCCTCTGTCCCTGCTGTCGTCGGAGAAACGAACTTGTTTCGGGTTAGCTGTTGCATGATCAATCCGGCGATACTCATGCTGACCCCTGCGATGATAATACTGATCACACGCGGAATCCTGCTAATCCATAGCACTTGCACTTTGTCATCTGTGAGATTGAACAGATCCCACGGAGATATATCTTTCACGCCAATAAAAAGTGAAACGAACGATAGCAAAATCAGTGCTACAACCAAATATCTCTTTTTCATCGCGTCCCTACTCTTCTTACTTTTTCATGGAGTAATGTCCCGTATTGACTCGAATATTTACCAAAGAGAATAATTCTCATGATCATTAATAAAGAGATTCATTCTCAATTAGAACTACCTTTGTTATATTAGCACTTCTTTATCGGAAGGGAAAGCTTTTTTTCATTAGTCGGCTAATTTTTTCCTCAGCCTGTCAAAATACCGCCACGAACAAGAAAACCGCCAGGGCAAAAACCCTGACGGTCCTGATTTATTTGGATGTGTACGAGCCTGTTACGTTTTGAACGAATCGATCTCCGCTCCCGTCATTCTCAATCAGCACATTTCCTTCGACTGTATCAATGACAATATCGCCGCTTTGGTCAGATATCGTAATATCACCCTTATGCTTCCTAATATACATATCACCGGATTGATCGTGAATCGCTACGTTTCCACCCGTATTTTCCATGACGATCTCACCTGAATCGTCTTCGATCAGTTTGAGGGCTGACGCGTCCTTGATCTTAATATCACCGGACTGGTCACGAATCTCTACCTCTCCGTTCGTATTCGTTAATTGAATATCACCAGAGTCATCCTCAATCGTGAGCTTTCCTGTTAGATTCGTCATGTCAATATCTCCTGATCCATCGGTAAGGGCTATCGGCAGCTTAGCTGGAACGATTACCGTTATCGTCATATCCACAAAGTTAAAACCGATATCTGTGTTCACTTCGGATCGTAGTGTTGCGTTATTCCCATCCTTCTCGAGTGTAAGGATGATTTCTTCGGGTTTGACATTTTTCGATTTGATTTCAGCCTCTACATGAATCGCGGTTGCTTTCTCATCACCTTTGACGATCAAATCGCCTGAATCGGTCACAATATTCAACGCCTCGATGGACTCCGCAGGTAATTCAAGCTGTCTTTTTTCTTCTTCAACCTTGATCACGTTATTGTTGATCGTGCATCCGGCCAAGCCAATTCCCACAGCAATAAGGCCTACTCCTATCCACTGTTTCACTTGTTTCATCTGTTTCCCCTCGATACTGGTTATTTTTACAAGATAAGTTCTATAACATCATAGCAAAACAGCGTAGAAGGGAAATCAGGCTGCAGGGTTGTTCTCTCGTCAGTCCGCAGACGGATATTCCATTGTAGAGATCCCGTCTTTTCCCTACACTACAAGTAAGCATATTTCTCTAATTGAGTTGTCGCGGAGGGTAAAACAATGGACTTGAATCGAATCCAACTTGTGACGGATGCTTTTCCGTGCTTTTCCCTTGTTCCGGAAGCCGCATGGCGCCATCCTGACATAACAGTGGAACGCTTTTCTCCCCAGCTTACGATGCAGCAGGGTCATCTGTTTGCCCATGCCGCTTTTGTATTGTCAGGCAAGGTCCGCATCTATATCATCAGCGAGTCAGGACGTGAGGTTACGTTATATCGGGTACAACGCGGGGGAGTCTGCGTCCTCATGATGGCCAGTATTTTAGGTGAGACGGGCTATGAAGCATCCGCACAGCTAGAAGAGGAAACCGAGCTGCTGCTTTTGCCTGTAGATGTTTTCAAAGACTGGATGGATCACTATAAGGACTTGCGTCAGTTTATTTACCGGAACATGATCAACCGAATGGTCTCCGTCACATCTCTGGTCGAGGATATCGCGTTTAAACCGATCAACGCCCGCATCGCCGAATTATTGCTCCGTCGTACCACAGATTCTCACAATCATCTTTCCATCACCCATGAAGCGATTGCCATAGAACTCGGAACTGCCCGAGAGGTAATCAGTCGGTCACTCAAGGAGTTTGAAAAAGCCGGGTGGCTTCAGTTAGGCCGAGGCCGAATCACAGCTATTCGCCGTGATGCCCTCCAGGAAAAACTTTTTCCTAGTGATTGGTGAGATTGGTGAGTAAGTTACAGAAGCAACCATTTTCTCTCTCTACAATAAAGTCGTAGTGACTACCCATGAAAAGGGAGAGGATGTTTCATGTCAAAAGCACGTTCGTATTATGAATCAGCAAATTTGTCGCATATCCCAGAATTGATGAAATTGGCGCCTGACGCTGCCGCTTCTTATTTTTCTTTCGAGCGGCAAATCTACCAGCAATCCCACCAGCTTCCGGTCAAAACGAAAGAGTTGATTGCCATTGTGGTCGCTCACGTGACTGGCTGCCCTTATTGCATCGATGTTCACGTCAAAAAGTATAAAGAACTGGGCGGCACCATGGAGGAAATTATGGAGGCTCTACTGGTTGCCGCAGTGACACGTTCCGGTGCTATCTTAAGTCATGGGGTCAATGCCTTGCTCGCCTATCATGATGCTCCTGGCAAGCCAGATTGCTTTTGCTAACCGAATACATGACCCATCTGGAAAAGCTAAACAAACGAATCCAGTTTCATCAAAAGCTGGAATTCGTTTGTTTTTTTGTATGTTTGCACACTTTTGATGATCAAATGATTGCGACATTTTTCCTATCAGTGTTATGGTAAAAGCAGGATGATCACTTACCAAGAATTACTAACCGTTTCGAAACAGGAGGATTTATGGCTCGTATACTGATAGCAGACGACTCCCTTGTAGTACGAGATTACATGAAAATCATTTTGGAACGGGCGGGCCATCAAGTCATTGCAGAAGCGACGAATGGGTTGGACGCCTATCAAAAGTATACGGCCCACCTTCCCGACGTGGTGACGATGGATATCAATATGCCAGGAATGAATGGCATAGAGACCGTCAAAAAAATCATCGGCACCTTCCCCGACGCCAACATCATTATGGTCAGCACCAACGGATTAAAGCCGCTCGTTTTTGAAGCAATCAACGCTGGAGCGCGCCATTACATTCTAAAACCGATCGATGAAGAACGACTTTTGGCTTCCATTACGAATTCGCTTTAGTCGATCAACCAAAAAAACTGAGGCACTGGCGCCTCAGTTTTTTTCTATGTTTCTAGCGGGATTCGGAAGGTAAAGCGGGTGCCTTCTCCGTTTTGGGTATGAACCTGAAGGGTTCCTCCCAACTGCTCAACCTCTTTTTTGACAATGGACAGGCCAATTCCTCTGCCCGATACGAGACTTGCATGTTCTTGTACCGTAACATGCTCAGCCAATGCCAGCCTTAGCTTCTCCATATCTCCCCCACGCCCATCATCACGAATCATGACGCACAGGGAAGTATCCTCTTGCCAAATGCGGCATTGAATCTTGCCGCTGCGTTCTTTTCCGCATGCCAATCGTTCTTGCTCTTCTTCCATTCCATGATCGATCGCATTGTTGAAAATGTGAACCAGGCTCCTCGCAAAATTCTCGAATCGCTCCGGATCGACCAATACTTCTTCCGCATCCCATTCGACCCGATCGATCGTCTTATTCAGTCGGATGGCAAGCTCACTTACATAGTCTTCGTACCGGGACAACAGGTCCTTCATGGGACGATAGCGCAGCTTGCGGATGCGGTGGAGCAGCTCCTGCTGAGCTTTCCCCTGTACCAAACTAGTGATCTCCTGCTCGAAGCTTTCCCATTGCTCTTTTGCAATGGTGTACACATGCTCGTTATGATCCAGGAATCCGATCCCGAGCTTGTGCTGCATGATCGACAAATCCTGTTGCATCGCAGCTTGAACCTCTGCGAATGACTGCTGGGCGCGCGCATCCTTGTCGGACAGGTGTTGTTCGGACTTTGCCCATTGAATCAACCATGACTCCAAGTCATGCAGCTTTTGCGGTGTATGAATCAAGTGTAATTGGCTGAAGTCACCCTTAAACTGATGAATCTGAGCGACCAATTTGAATAGTTTCTCGGATTCCGCTATGTCTTCTCCGAGGACCCGCTTCCACCCTTCCTCAAAGAAAGCGTCAAAAGCTCGCAGTACCTTTTGGAAGAGCGGGAGGCTAATCGCTACCGTTACGACCATATTCAACCTTTGCCATTCTCGCTCCATCTTTGATTTGAGCGCCCGCTGCTCACTCATATCTGTCAGGATCAGCATCAAGCCCTCTGGCGAATCCCGCCGATCTTCATAAATCGGCTTGCATGCCAGCTTCAACGGCATTTGATTGATCTGGATTTCTGTAGGAAACAGACTGAGATACAACTCTTTTTGCCCTTGGTCCTTGGCTTCAAAGTACTTTTCCAAAAGAGATTCAATAAATACGCTGTCCTCTGGACGATCCGGGTAAAGCAGCTCTGCGACCGATACCCCAGCCAGTTCTCTGCCAAAGATCCGTAGACATTCCCGACTGTACTCAGAATGGACCAGCAGATTTCTGGAAAAAGAAAGGAAGCCTTGTCCCGCATTGTTCAACAGATTTTTATTCGCCTGCAAAAGTGCCTGAATCTCATTGGTACGCTCTGTCACGATCTTTTCCAAGGATTGATTCCATTGCTCCAATTGATGATACAGTCTCGCATTTTCAATAAAGATCGCAATTTGCGAGAAGATCAGTCTGAGCGGCTCTGAGCGTTTTTCGTTGAACACATGTGTCGTCTCATTGTTCTCCAAATAAATGACACCGATCATTTTTCCTTGCTGCCATAGCGGGGAGCATAGAATCGATTTCGGCTTGTGCTTCGCAATGTACGTATCGCGGAAAAAGACACCTTCAACCGAAGCATTGTGGAGCACCAGCATCTCTTCTGTACGAATCGTGTAATTCACGACAGCCACAGAAAGCATTCCGCTATGCTCATATGGGACAGACTGCATGATCTCCACGTCCAAATCGACAGAGCCTGCCGCTTCGATGAGCCAGTCACCATCTTTTTTCAGCAAGAGGATTCCTTTCTCCGCACCTGCATTGCTCATCACCGTGCGCAGCATCGTCGCCAACAGCATTTCCAATCGGAGCTCGCTAGCAATCGTTTGCGACGCCTTGATGACACTCATTAAATCGACGAGGTCTGCTGTCTGGTCAGTCGTGGCAATTTCGGCGGAAGCTCCCAGGCTTTTAACCCGTTGCAAAAGATAAGGGTACCGTTCCCCAATCTCCCGTGCCTTGGCGACCGCTCCCCATAGCATGTAAACCTCGTGCGCCTCCGTCATGTACGCCTTCGCAATCGTTTCGAGTCCAAGTGCCAAGTAATGCTGGGCGGCCAATTCATTTGCCATTGCCTCGTTTTGCAAGAAAGCATCCTTTTTGGCGAGTTGAACCGCCTGTTCGTAAAAAGGACCCGCTTCTTGTTTTTTCTCAGTGACACGCAGCCACTCAGCATACATCAGCGACCACTTGTGCTGAAAATTTTCCGGGCATTCGTTTGCCCACGTCTTCATCTTTTTGAGATTTGCTTTGATTTTTTTCCCGTACTTCGATTTTTCCTGTCCGTTGGCGTTCTCATAGAGCCCCGTCAATGCCAGTGTTTGCATAAAAACTTGCTGGCTGACAAGTACTTGTCCGCTGACTGAATCCATCCATTGCTCCGCTTCAGCCAGCAGCTGGGCTGCCTCCAGATGGTTCCCGTACATGAGGTGAACCATCGATTTATAGTAGTGGTACATGTACCGCTTGTAGCTGTTTCCTTCTTTTTTCAGGTTGCTTACATAGGCAACTTCGTCAAAGCCATCATGGCAAAACGCCGTTCGTTCATTGTCCGTCCACCTTGTAAAAGCATGCAGCGCCTGGCGCAATAACAGGAGCCGGTCATCGTGATCAACGACCTTGATTTGTTGAATCATATCGCTGTATTCCTCGATTTGCTGCTCCAATTCTTCCACTGGCACACCACAATAGAGCATGGCCTCCAAAAGACCATGGGCATTGTAGGCAGCATAAATGTTGCCTCCGCCGTCCAAGCCGAGCTGAATCGCTTTTTTCAGGAGAGGGATGTTCGTCCGCGCATGCTCGCACCAGTGGTTGATGAGTAGGGCAAACGCGCCATACGCCTTCGTCATGGCAATCGGATCGGCGAAGCTGTCTGCCACACGGCAAGCCAATTGTCCAAATTCGTACGCCTCTCGATAATTTCCGAATTGAGCAGCTTGTACGATCCCGTAACCGGTATAACCGTTTGCCGAAGCGACCGCGTTTCCGTGCACGAGCGACAGATGAAGGGCACGCAAAATCGTTAAAGCAAACCAATTGAGATTGACAAAGTAAGCAGATGGCCCGGCGTAGCTGATGATGCTCATCGCCATCTGATAATTTTCATCGGGAACATCCGGCAAATACAGCAACTCATCTATTTTCCGGCCCTTGAGGCGGCGCTTGATGTGAAACATTTCCTTAATGATATCGAGCTTGCCAGGCTTTTTCGGAATCGGTACGCCCAATAACCCCAAGGCTTCGCTTGCGATCTCCATGACACGCGGAAATTCAGCCAGTCGCGTATACATGCGAATTTCCATTTCCAAAATGCGTACTCGTTCCAGGTCAGTCTTGGCATGCTGCATCCCGCGTTCAAACAATTGTTTGGCCTCATCCAATTGGTTACAGAGGTACGTCGTCTCCGCAGACAACGCACACAACTCCATGGTCAGATCATGATTGCGCTGCCAGCCCTCTTCCCCCACCAGCTCGAGACCGCGTTGGAAATACTGCAAAGCCGACTCAAATGCCGCAGAGGATTTCGCTTTTTGTCCAGCGATCAAATGACAGTGCGCTACATGCATGCGCTCGGCCTGATCCTCCAGCATATCTTTGCCCCGATACATATGATCGCAAATTTCGAACAGGAAGCCGGATTCGCTTCCTTGGGACATTTCCCACATCATTCTGCCCAGCTTGACGTGAATCTGTCCGCGCTCTGCCTCTGCTAACAACGAATAGGCGGCCTGTTGAATGCGATCATGCACAAAGCGGAAACGAATCCTCATCTGAGACGCCACTTCTTCTTCCACGAGCGCCGCGTAGGTCAGATATTCCGCTCCTTCAATCGGATAGATGAGACCTTCCTCAATCGCAGGCGATATATGCTGGATGGCTTCTGACTCCGTTTGATTCCGTGACTTGGCTATCAAATGAAGCAAAAACGAATTGCCCAGACAAGCAGCATAAGCGAGCTGTTGCTGAGTAGAATCAGGCAATCTTCTCATTTTTTCTACGAGAAGATCGGCCACATTTTCCGTTGTACCCAGCTTCTCGATTTCGGCCAAATCCCATTGCCAGCTCCGCTCTTCTCTCCCATACCACAACAAGTTCCGATCATACAGCGTCTTAATGAATTCTCTTACATAAAACGGATTTCCGGCTGTTTTTTGCATGATAATCGTAACCAGCGGCTCCGTCATGTCTGGATCACTATGCAAGGTATCCGCTACTAACGAATTGAACTCATGTTCTCGAAGCGGCAATAACGTAAATTGGCGCAAAATGCGGCTCTTAATGCCTGTCTCTGTCAAAATGGCAATCAACGGATTCATCACACTGCCATCATGCTCACGATAAGCGCAAATCAATAGAAAATGACTGATCTGCATATCTGCAACCAACTCTCGGATCAGGAACAGCGAAGAAGAATCCGCCCATTGCAAATCATCCAGGAACAAGACGAGTGGATGCTCCGGTCGCGCCCAAATCCGAATAAAGCGTTGCATCACCCATTGAAAGCGATTTTTTGCTTCCGCTGCAGGCAACTCAGGTACGGCAGGCTGTTTGCCGATCACTGTTTCAAGCTGCGGAATGACATCCACGATCACTTGACCAAGTCCTTGCATGGCGTCGAGTATCATCTCTCGCCAAGCGAGCAGCTCACGTTCGTGGCCTGCCAATAACTGCTTGATCAAATCCTGAAAGATTTGAATGACAGCGGAATAAGGTACCGCTTGATTATATTGATCGAACTTTCCTGAAACAAAACGTCCTCGGCCTCTCAAAAACGCTTTTTGGGCTTCCAGCACGAGAGCAGACTTACCCACACCTGCCGAGCCACTGAGGAGAACCATCCTCGTAGCGCCGTTCGTGACTTGCTCAAATGCATCGATGAGCATCTGGATTTCTTGCTCACGTCCATAAAGCTTCTCTGGAATCCGCAAGTGATCAGCACGGTCTTCCAAAGCAAGCGGAAAAGGCGTAATCAAACCGTTTTGTTCAAGCTGGTCATAGCAGCGCTGCAGGTCTGCCAGTAAGCCAGACATACTAAAGTAGCGATCCTCTGTATTTTTTGACAGACACTTCATCACAATGTCCGATAGAATCTCTGGAACGGATGGTTTTACACTGGAGGGAGCGAGCGGCTTTCTCGCCATATGAGCATGTATGAGTTCAAGCATGTCCGAAGTTAAAAAGGGCAGCTTTCCAGTCAATAACTCGTAGAGCGTGACACCAAAAGAATAAATATCAGAGCGGTAATCGACGGTGCGATTCATTCGCCCCGTCTGCTCCGGCGAGACGTAGCGAAGATTTCCCTTCCATTCTTTTGGATTCATCACACTTTGGTATTCCTGGTGGCATTTCGTCGCCAAACCAAAGCTACCAAGCTTCACCTCATAGGTATCAGGATGAACCAGGATATGATCGGGATTTACATCCTTATGAATGATTCCGTGCTGATGGATTTCTCTCAAGCAGGAAGCCATGCGAACCGCAAGGAAGAGCATCTCCTTTAGCGACAGTCCTTTCATTTTCATAAGCAAGGAGAGCGGCACTCCCCCGAAATCTTCCGTAATCATTACCGTCTCACGGTTGTGATTAACGAGTTCGATGATCGTTTCCACTGCATGGGATTCCAATGATTGAAGAATGCGATATTCATGCTTCAGTTTCCACAGAGATTCTTTATGGGAAGGTCCTTCCATCGGTACCTTGAATAAGACAGGGAGATTGTCGTTATTTCTGTACCCCCGATAAATTCCCAATTTTGAATGAGTGGAAAGAAACTCTGCCACCCTATAACCTGGAACCACGATCATGCCGCTCATACTATCCACTCCATCTTTAGGTAGAACATCCTATCTTTTTAATTGTTGCCCCGGAACAAATAATCTATATTTAATCTATATTCTGTCTTAATATAATCTCTTTTTACTATTTTTCAAGGAGGTATAGTTTTGTCAAATCTCAGCCGCAGTGTAAGTAACCCGCACAATAATGAAGTGGTCACCTTTTTAAAGACAACGGAAGAAACGAATGGCGAATATTTATTATTCCGTACCGATCTTCCACCGGATAACGGGATTTTTCTACACTATCATACAAAACTTGTCGAAACCTTTGAAGGTGTAATTGGAAATTTAGAGGTAACCATTGACGGAAAAAAAGTAATCCTGAAGCCGGGAGAGAAGCTGAATATACCAACAGACAAGGTTCATGGGTTCCACAATCCCTCTAACGAATTCGTCAGCTTCCATGTCGAAATCCGGCCAGCCGGTACTTTTGAAGCGTTTGTCCGCTGTGGATACGGGCTCGACACAGACGGGCGCAGCTTTTATTTGCCGTTTATCAAGCAATATATCCCGAAAAATATTCTCCTATTGGGAACGATATTTCAGATGGGGCAGTTTTACCTCCCAATCATTCCGCGCTTCCTGCAAAAAGGCATGTTTGCTGTGCTCGCTGCATTGGCTCGTTGGACAGGCTCAGATAAGTCTTTGGAAAAATACTACAAAACCTCTTCGGCTGCATCAGTCTCCTATTCCGAAGTCGAGCAAACAACGCAAGAAACGTTGCAAGGATAAAATGAGAAAGACACCATTGGGAATACTCCAGCTTGGTGTCCTCCACGCTTCTTATATCTACATATTCCAACCTGGATTCGTTGTTTTAATGTGCAAGACCATGTAACTCCTTCACCGTATCAGAGCAGAAAGCTGCTCTTGTACGTTGTTTTGACACATGCCTCCATGATAACAAATGATACTATTAATTTCCAAGTTCTCGAATTTTTTTAAAGAGTTTACTGCTATTTCCATATCGAGAGTGTTTTGCGGAATCGGCCCTTGTAGTGCTCCGTTCATATACACCATAGCATCCCCTGCTATCAAGGTCTTGCTGTCTTGTACATAAAGGCTGATATGCCCCGGCGTATGTCCGGGAGTGTGAATGATGCGAATTCCCCCACAATACGGCAGAATCTCTGCGTCTGCCAGTGTCTTGTGCACCATTGCCTTTGGCGGATTTTCACAAAGCCTTTGCAAGTACTCGCGTTCCTTTTCAGGCAACATCGCAAGTAAAGGAGCCATGACTTTTGGGTTTGCTTTGAGGAGAGGACGTGTGCCCTCGATGTACGGCCGATCTAGCTCATGCGCGTATATTTCGACCTGTCCGCCAAGCTCACGAACGATTTCTGGAAGACTTCCGATATGATCAAGGTCCTGATGTGTCAAAATGATAGTCTGTAAACGCTCAAGTGGGATGCCAGTACGGCTCATTTCCTGACGAATGGTCTCCCATGAACCAGGCATACCTGTATCTACCAATACCGCTCGTTCATCATCCCAAAGCAAGGTGGGATTGATCACCATCGGCTTGCCAAATGCCTCTCCTTGTAACGGAATCATTTTCACACCTGTGTTCGCTTTCATACCCTATTCCTCCTCACACCTTTTTATCGCACAACTACTTTTTATCACGGAGCGAGGAGCGTTGTCGATAACAAAATATTTTATTATATCACAAATAAAAATATTTGTCAATAATTGTTTTTCAGTCTCTTTAACAGCAA
Organism: Brevibacillus sp. AF8; assembly: GCF_021270385.1. Lineage (NCBI taxonomy): Bacteria > Bacillati > Bacillota > Bacilli > Caryophanales > Paenibacillaceae > Brevibacillus > Brevibacillus sp. AF8. Next base: position 111,551 of record NZ_JAGQDN010000018.1, read on the forward strand.
CTACACCCGAATTACGCGGTCGCTCTTACTAGAGAAGACCGCGTTGGCGTTATTTTTACCTTAGGGTGTTGGTGTTTGAACAGGCTGCCCACCCGTAGATGCATCTTGGCTTCGCTTCCCAAGAACATCACGGACAGGTTGGATGTCAGGCTCGTCCATCATCAACCGATGAACCGGTACGAACACAGCCGGTGGGCGGGTCGGTTCAGGCTGTGTTTCAGGTGGCTGCACATGCGTACCTGTACCTCCCCAAACCATATAGCCTCCCCACGCTCCGGCACCTAGCAAGACAACTGCGCTGGATATCACCGTAGCTTTGTGCCGAAACAGCTTCACGAGCGGATTGGCTGTTTCGTTTCGTACCTCGTCCAAAAGCTTGCGGAAATCAGCGTTTCGGATCGCATACCACCGTTTTCGCCATTCTTTGTCCCGCAATCTCTTACCTTTCTCCTCAAGGAAAAAGACCTTCAATGCTTGTCTGTAAGCAGGCAGCAAATACTTTCCTTCGAAAAACATCCGCTGGCTCATCGTCCATTGGATAAAGGACAGGGTAACGGCTTCCCCACCATTTTGCTGAACATACTCCAGCAATTCTGCAAACTGGAATCCTTCCTTACCAAAATGATCTTCCCGGTAAAAGACCAGCGGCACCTGCGGGAACTCGTCAGCATGGAGCGGTTTGCTCAACATATTCTGGATCATTCTTTGTTGTACGGAAATCGCATCCCGATCCCATTTTCGGAAAAATTCTGCCGGGTGCGGCGTGCTTCTCTCTTCATGCAGCTTCGCCAGATTCATGAGCATTTCTTGCTTGTGGCGGCTCTCCATATCCAGCGTTCCGAAAAAGCTCTGTGGCTTCTCCTCCAAAAGGGCAATGAGAACCTGAAAATCATCCTTGGATAGCGTGTCTAGTGCGACGAGCTTCATCAAGGACTTGTCCAGCTCATCCAACAGCTCATCGGCATAGCTGCGTGCTCCATCGATGTTTTCAAAGAACTGGTGGATGGTAATGGCGGCAGCGAGCTTTTGACGTTCCCGTGCAAATAGACGCAGAACTTTTTCCATTGTCGTAGCTACGAAGACGGCATTGCGCATCGCTTGTGGTTCCGTTTCCATCCAAAACCGGATTTCCTTTAGCATCTGGTCCAAGCTGGTCACAGCGGCTACCCGCTCGGTCATATAATCCTCAAAGAGTGGCTTCACCAACTGTGGATAGCCAAAAATCGTCCGCATCATGAAGCCAAACAGCTCGCGGTTGCTGGACAAATGCTTGTACACCTCTGCCACGTAGTTGCTCTGTCTTGCTGTTTTGGCCTTCATCAACACGTCCATCAAGAAGCGGATCAAATCCATTTGCAGGCGTTCCTGCCTGGTGACACGGTAGGATTCAATCATTTGCTTGACCGTCTCGCTGTCAGGAAGCTGTTTGGACGAAAGCGCCTCTACTTCGATTCGCATCAGCATTTCCTGAAGCTCGATCAGCCGTTTCTTGCGGGTCAAGCTGCTGTGCCCCAAATAGCTGTTCAACGCCTGCCAAACGCCCGCCCGCTTGCTCTCATACACGGAGGTTCGTCCCTTTTCAATCAAATACAGTGCACATAGCTCATAGTACGTGCGAATGTTCAAGGCCAGTGCATGATCTGCTCCAGCGAGCACTTCCTCACAAAATTCGTGGAACGCATCCACAATCCGCGGCTCATTCACATACTCCCAGGCAAAGTCGAGATATTCGTGTCCTCCGCCCTGCAAATCGACGTTCTGAACGCGGCCAAGGGAGAAGTCGAACAAAAAGTCTTTGTCGCTATGCCCACCGCCTGGGCGAATGCTCCCTTTTTCCACAAACGTGACGTGGATATGCTTCTTGCTCTGCGGCTCGTTGCTAAACGTGAGAAAACCAAAATGTCTGCGCATCTCAAAAGGCAGACAACTGTACAAAATCTCCAATAATTGAGCAGCACTCTTGGATGAGGCACTGATATCCACATCCAGGCTGATGAATACCTTCTTTTTCGCCGCGAGCGAGGACATGACAGCAAAGAGGAGCTGTTTGAATAAACGCTCATCGATGCCCAATTGCCCAAGCAGCAGTTTTCGATCTTGCGGCAAACCTTTTTCGGAAGGGATGTCATCCACGATAGGAAGCTCCTTGCCCGCTGCATCATCGTGGCGATCTGCAAAAGTGCGCACTCCGAAGATCTTGCCCGGATTCTTGATAAACTCGTCCCGCCGCTCTACCGGAATGACATAGTTGTGACTGAAAAACGTATTGCGCTGCCCCGTAAAATCCGCTCCGACAAAGACACTTCTACCGAGAACCATCTCTCCTGACTCGGCTTGAAAGCTGACAAGCGCCTCTGGAAAGAGTGCCAGATTGCTTTCCGCCCGCTCTTGAAGCTGTCGCGGCGCGTCGTACACACAAAACGGATGAAGAGTCTTCTTGATGAATTGGTTATCCAGCCCTGGCGTTTTGGCGACAGTATCGTATCCTTCGTTCGAACGGAAAACCCCTTGTCGCCCGCGGGTGTAGTACTGCTGCAAAATGGGCTGACGGTTGCTCACTACCGCTCCCTCCCTTCGATGTAATCAAGCTGGTGCATCAACCAAATAAATGGTTCATCGACGCGAATCGGCGTCACGACTCCACTCACCCTTTGATTGACGGGATTGCTCCCCAGCGCAGATACAGCGAAATAGGCCGTATTCGTAAAGTAAACATCCAACGCATCTTTAAACGGTCTATCCACCTTTTCGATGAAGCGGCGGATTTCCCCATCGATGTTCTCGAATTCAGTCGTATTTAAATATTGTTCATGGACGAAATTGCGGAAAACGTTGCTGTTGGACTTGATGTATTCGCCGTCGTCTTCTTTGATCAGATGCAGCATGTCGCTCTTCGTCAACACGACAGCAGTTGGAATATGTGTCTTGCTCTGCTCTTGGTAGCCGATGAAGTTCTCAAACAGCGTAATGACGACCTCACGCGGCTCATCGTACCTTGCTGTGAATTCCCCTGGCTCATCCCCTGCTTGCAGCATGACCCGATCACGAATCGTCTTGATTTGCAGTGGGTCGACCAGGAACAAGATCCCAGACGAGTTTTTCACATGCGCCGCATACAGCTCCAAATACTCGCGGTCAACCATTCCCTCGCCTGCTACGTCGAAAAACACCAGGATCAGCGGTGCCTTATCGCTATCCTTAAAAATGAACTGGAAGATGAACGGCTCCTGACGCTTTTCTTTTTGCGTGGAATCCAGCAGCTGTCCGCGTTCAAACAAGGGTGCCTCGTAGTTCTCCCGGAACTTGCGGCTAATCTGCGCATTGAGCGGCATACACGCGGCATCGAAGTGATTCGCGGTTGTGTTCTGCAAGGTATGAATCAGAGAGGTCATGTAAACCGACTTACCAACCTGGGAAGCCCCGACAATCGAAATAATATTGCTCGGCGCTTTACCCGCCGTAATCGGCAGCTCGTTGTGGCATTTCGGACACAGTCTGCGCTTGGAAACCATGCCATACCGGTCGGTCACACCTGCGAGAACGTTATCGACGTACAAATGGTTTTCCGACGGGATGGATTCCGGATCGATTACCGCTTCCAGTTCGTCGATGGCATCCAGTCCGAATTTATCCCGATACGCATTGAGAATCTCATCCTCCTGCAACGCGTAGTCTTCGTCGTCCTGGCGATGATGCGTGGCACGAAAGACAACTTGGTCCGGTCCGTATTTGGCGAAACAGTACGGGCAGACAATATCGTAAAAAGGAAGCCGTTCCTTGACCTGCGGCTTCTTCTCAAACATGTTTTTCAAAAACGACAGCATGGCGCATCCCCTCCTATTCAGGAATCAGTTCGTACATTTCTCCGTATTTTTTCCCGTCCGTAAAAAACAGGCGGACGACGTCTTTTTTCCTGACCTCGATCTCCGGCATCAGATTGACACCGGGCTCGAGATCACGAATGAAATTGTATCGGGTACCATCATCCTTGTGGGCGGGAGGAGAGCCTTCTTTTTTTACGTAGCAGAGTACGTCCCGCGCGATTGGAATCTCTGAAAAAATGCGAATCTGCAACGATTGATGCTTGCTGAACCAGCTTCCGCCCCGTTTAAACGAGTAGTAGATTTTGGCCTTTCCTGTGCTGACGTGGATCACATGGGCATCCCCGTCTGGCATGAGCAGAATTGGCTTGCCATTTTCCAATCGACAAGGAAAGATGCGGTATGTGTACCTGCCGATGCCGTCTGTTTTTTCCCGCAGCCCTTTGTGGACTTTGTATTCCTCTCGGGTATACAGCTTGAACTGACGATCATCCAGCTCGTTCACGTCAAAAGGGGCGCCAAACTGTGACTTGTGAACGTACACGCACGGAATATCCTGCGCCCAATGCCAATTGAGCACGTATTCGCTCCCTTGATGCTGGCAGGTGACGTCCTTGATGAGAGTTTCTGTTGTTGCCTCCCGATTAATCATGATTCATCATGCTCCCTTTACAGATCAAACCGTTTGCTGCTCTGGTTCCCGGGGTCCAAGGCACGGGGATTTTGTCTGGTGTTCAGTCTGCGCTTTGCAAAAGACGATCCGCCACTCGTGGAAGCTGGCACAAAGAGAGTGAACAATGTCAGGATGACGGCGAGCAAGGAACACGCCAGCAAACGTACCACCATATCGAGCAAGTCGATCGACGACAGACCCATTTCCAAAACAAGTCCAGCTAACAGTCCTGATACCGCCCCGCCAATCGTGAAGCTTTTGGCCAGATGGCGATTATCAAAAATCAGACCCAACGCCAAACCGAGCAAAGCACCGATGATCAGAACACTGACCACACGGGTAATGGCGTAAAACATGCTATCTTCTGTTGCGCCTGTCCGCTCGGAAACAATATTGCGGTCTGTTCGGCTCATATCGTAAATCTGACCAAAGATTCCTGTCATTTGGTCCGCGTGTTCAACATTGAAGTAGCTGCCTCCAGTCTCAGCAGCGATCTTTTGAAGCAGTGCCGTTCCGTCTGCATCGATTTGGCTCATGCCTACCGTATGGACAATTACTTGGTTTTGCTTGTAGGGCGCAAGTGCGGCAGGGACATCCAGATCACTATAGCCGTCTGACATCAACACGACCGTACTGTTCGCCATTTGATTGGCTTGCAGCTGGTCCAGCCCCGCTTGCAGTGCCAGATCGATCCGGGTGCCTCCATCCGTGCGCGGATATTGGAGCAGCTTCTTCACAACCTCATCCTTCACGGACTGGCTACTCAGCTCGGTAAGGGGTTGCAGCACGTTCGTTTGATCGTGGAATGTAACCACTGCTATGTTCATGTCACTGTCCATGCGCTGCACCATGTCGGCTGCTGCTTTGAACAATTGGTTATCCGGGTCAGACGACTGCATACTGCCTGACGTATCCAGAACCATGATAATATTATTGGCTCCGCTGGCCTGTTGAAATGATGAACCGTACAGCAGCTGAAGCAAGAGCGCCACTACGCCCACCATCAAAAACGTGCTGGGCACGAGCATTTTCCACGAAAAGCCCAGATAGCGCTGCTTCCAGCCGACTCCATTCAGTCGTGGCGAGATCATTTCCGCAATGAGGCACATCAATCCTACGAAAAAGGCATATTGACCAAAATAAAGTCCCATTAACAACCATTGCGGTATTTCTCCGGAAAGCTTGCCGAGCATGACTTCCCCGACCAAAAAACCGATCACGCCACCTACCAGACTACACACTAGCATGAGTAAGCTTACCCTTCTCTGACTCATGACGACTCATCTCCTCCCACGCGGCGAAAGACAAACCCGCTGTCCTCATAGGAAGCATGGTATTTCTTGTTATTGCGGTAAAACATCAACTCTTCCATGCCGAATCCACCCATCAGGTTCATTTTTTCTATCCCGCTTTTTTGTTCCTCGTGGATGCAGCCCAGCTTGTAGGTTCGTGTGCTCTCATCCTTGTGCAGCGCATACTGGACGAAGTCGTTGTGAATATCGGCAAACAAGTACTTCTCCTCATAGCGGTGCTTTTGCAAGAAATGGAACACTTCGATGTGAACCGCTGCCCGCTCTGCCAGCACCAATGCCAGATCGAGGAACAAATCCTCCTTCGTCAGCACGGTTCGGTTATCGTAAGCAGCCCCGACGTTGGCACGCGCAAGCAGCTCCGCCTCAAAAGATAAAGCAAATGGCGCACGGGTGAGAATCTCGTTCCGACAAAATTGACACAGCCTCTCCACGAGTCCGGCGAGTCTATTCCCGCTAAGTAGAGCGCCGCTGCCAATATACCGTTGTTCCATGTAAAAATCACTGCCGCGTGAAGCTTCCAATGACCGGATCGTTTCATGGACGACCGATTCGTAATATTCGTCCACGTTTTTGCCCAAGTAATCAGTCGCTTCCCGAACGCTTGTCTGGGCGATTTCCCGCAGTTGCTTATGCAAGGCTTCCAACTGCTCGACTTGCTCACCTAACTGCCGGTGAATCTGCTCTGCCTGTTTCTCATAGCTCACAAGGATGGAGAGCATCATCTCCCAATCCAGCAGCTCCAGCTTTTTGCCATAAATAGTGTCCAGCAAATGGCGAATAAAGGTCCGCACACGCTCCTTATCCCGTGTAAAAAACCCTCCTATGCGAATGTCCTGCCGATCCACCCGCTCTTGGTAGAGATCGACCAGCTCGGCTTTCACCTGTTCAACCTGTCGCGATGTCTCGCGAATGCCTGTGCGCAGCTCATCCAGCAGGTTTGCTCCATTGGCGTGTTCGGCTGTGAGATAGTAAGCCGCATACAGCCCAAGCCGCTCATCCTCGATGACTGCTTTCTGAATCAAATCAGCCAAGGACTCCTGAGACAGCATGTGCTCCAGACGTTTACGCGCCCCGGAAACGACATTCGCCTCAAAAAAGGCTTGGCTGCTGCCGTCAAACAAAGCCAGCTCCGCTTCGCGCATATTCATATTGCAAAGCTCGCTGTAGCTGATGCCAGAGGTCATGAGCCCCGTCATTTCCTCCAAGATGTGATCCTCTGGAAGAATACCAGCCAGTTTTCGTTGCAAATCATGTGCCGTCAATCCGAGCTTTTCTCTCGCTTTAGTTTTCGGCAACACCTCGCCGTCCTGGAGTCGCTCCCAATAGCGGTCAAATACTGCGGACAGCACCGTCAATGCAATCGCATGAGTCGGTCGCTTTACTTTGGATAGACCAGCAGACGCGAACTTGGTCTGCCCGTGTTCAACCGAGATGCTACGCATAAATTGCAGCTTGTTATAGCCGTCATTGCTTTCATGGAACTCCGGCTCTGCCTTTTTGTTGTTCAATAGCACCAGCTTGCTGATCAGCTCGTAATTTTCCTGCATGCCGCCTTCGATAAACAAGCCATGCTCTGTCTTGTCACTCAATAGATACGCCAGCGAAAACAACGGTGCGTTCACATGCTCCACAGGCAGTTTCACGAGATCCTCTGTTACCAAAAGGTTCGCTCGATAGCTGTAGTCACTTCGCTGATAGCGATTGACCTCTTCCAAAAAGCTGACCGAGAGCGCTGTCGAGAACCCGAATGCTTCCCCGTTGTTCTTTTCCTGTAACAGGACGTACAGATCGACTGATACGTTTTTAAACAGCTCATTGAGGTAGCCCTTTAGTAGCAGCGTCAGCTCTGGCAAAAGAATCGTGGCAGGGTCATCTGCCCTTGCCACGACGGCAATATTGACTTGCTGAAAAGCAGTGAACAACTTGCCCATTTCCGCTACACGCACGCTTGCCAGCTTCATTACCTTGTTCAGTTCCATGGTGACAGCTTCATCGAGCAAAAAACGCTCGTGGATTGAAATACGCATCTTTTTCTTGTCGTCATCAGCCTGCGGCAAGCGGCAGCCGATTACTTGCGGATGCTCCCACGTTTTGTCCTGATACGCATGGACATAAAGCACACCGTGACCATTTTGCCAATTGCGCTCGTTGTGGGCACGAACAGCTTGCAATGCCTCTACGCTCTTATCCCCGAGAAAAAGGAAGAGCACGGGGTTTTGAATGCTTCGCTGTCCGTTTCCGCTATCCAGTTGTCTTTCCAATTCCGTAACGTATTGGGTCGCGAACTCTCCAATCAAATCCCTCATGCTTCCTCCTCGATTATCAAACGATCCTAATTGTTTATTGCAGCGTCTTGCGCATATCGTTTACTTTTGACCAGACCTTTTTGTAGAACTGGAACAGCTCTTCACCGTTTACGTATTCGTCGCGATCGTATTCCAGATCGTTTTTCGTTTCTTGGAAAGCAGTTGCGATTTCTTCGAGTTTTGCCAGCAATTGCTGCGTATCCTCTGCTGAAGTCATCGCGTCACTGCGTTTTGCAGCCTTGCGCTGGATGGTTGCCATGCTCTTGTGATCCAATGCGCGGAATTTTTCATAGATAGCGAATTCAACGTGCTTGTTGACCTTCATCAGGTTGATGAATGGCTCCCACGCATCTTCTTCCTCATCCTTGTCGTAGACGTACAGCGCACCGCGCTTGCAAATCGTCCCTGTATAAAGGGCTTCGATGAATCGGGTCACCAGCTCTTCTTCGTCCTTGATGGCACCTACGATCTGCTCCAGCTCCTGGATTTTGGCCTCGATTTCTTCGTATTTGCTCACTTCTTGTTCGATCAGGCGAATCTGCTCCGGATAGCGAATCAGGTTTTCTTTTGCCATCTCTTCATTGATACTGCCGAACACATCACGTGTAAATTCTTGCTCCAGACCATCTTTCATGAAGCCTTTGAGCTCAACCAATACACGCTTGATCTCGCCTGGGCTCAGCTTGGTTGCGTCTCCTTGCGCTTGATGCTTAGCCAGGAAAGTGGCCAGCGAGAACGGCTTCGTCACGATGGATTCATAGCGGTTGCTGGTCTTGCTGTCGCTGCCTTTTTCGCGGATGACTCCGTAGCGCACCGCACGGTCAAACAGTTCGCGTACTTTGGCGTTGTACGCTTTGATCCGCCCGTTTTGGTACGTGTCTCCCCACGATTTTTCCGGAATAGGGGATGGTAGATACGCCCAGTTGTTCTTTTCCGTTTGAACGAGGTGGCGTCCAATACCCTCTCTGTCCAGAATTGTACGTTCGTAGCTTTCCTCGTAGACCTTCAACGGTGTGTAAGCGAACAGTGGAACACCGTTTTTTGTATTCAGCCAGAAGATGCGGTTTTTGACTTCGCTTTCTTTGACGGTAAAACGAGAACCGCTAATCGCTGTATTTTGATAGTTTTTAATCCCCTTCAAGATCGATGGTGCTTTCAGCGGCACGGATACAAAGCCCCAGGAAGGGAAGTGCATATTGCCGAGATTGTTGCTCAGGTGGAAGACTGGAATCGCCTCTTCATCCAGCTTGCTCGCAATCTTGCGCTCTACGATGCGGTCGAGTGTCTCGTCCTGGCCGTATTTGATCACGAGGAATTCTTCCATCGACTTGGTAATCACCTCACCGAACTTCTCCGAGAGGAATTCGGAAATCGAGCTGACGATATCCAGCTCCTGCTCTTTAACCCACTGATCGGAGTGTCGCAGCAGCTCGCTGGTGAAATCGCGGATCAGGTCATCCGCATCCTTTTGCTCCAGGATGTTGCTGACGACTTTGGAGATATCCGGCACACTGACGATGTTCCAGTAGTACGTTTTGTTGCCAGTGCGGTCACTCTCTTCGCCGCCGTTGATCAGGATGTCGCCGTTTTGCTCGAAAATCTGGTTGAGTGCGTTCAAAATCTCAGTAAATACGTTATAAATGCGGTTGTTTTCTGCATTCAACAAACGGTGCAGCTCTTCGTAGAATTCGATCATTTGTTCCAGCTTTTCCTGATCAGCCAGGAGCTGGTATTCGTTGATCTTCGCTTCGATGTAGCTGTTTTTCTTCTTCTCCTTGGAGATGAAAGCACTGCGGGCATCGCCCAGCTTTTCATTCGCGTTCTCTCGTGCGCCCTCGATCTCAGGCGGGAAGCTCTCCAAATTCGCCTTGAGGCTCTCGATGTAGGAAAGGATCATTTTCATCAGGCAGTAGCCTTTGTCCGAATGAATCAGACGGGATGCATAGAATGGTCCTTGCTGCGGGTGCAGGAATACACGCGTGATCATTTCGCCAAAAACAGAGATCATGTCGCCTGGCATCTGCTTTTTGGACTTGATGTACACTTCGCGCGCTTTGGCGAGATAGCCTTGCTCCAGCTCGTGGTCGATGCTCACGACTTGTTGGGTGATCACGTTGCTGTAGTTTAGACGCTCGCTGTTTTCATAGCCTGGCAAAGGCTCAGGAACGCGCTCCTCGAACTTGCGGGAAATCGAGTCGATGTCGATTCCCAGCTTGCGGGCGAATTTCTCTGCATCTTCTTGCGTTGGGGCTACCGTGAACATTTTTTCCATCTTTTTAAACAAACGATATGCCAAGTACGTTGTCATCTCTTCGATTGGCAAGACAGCAGAGGAAGCTCCGATGACGTTGTACTGGTAGTTGGCTGCGTACGCTTTTGGCATCTGGTTGATATTCGTACGGATGTTGCTGATATAGTCGTGGATAGCAAACTCTTCACCCGAGCGCTTTTCTTCGCTCGCCATGAAGTTCGTGATGTTCTCCGCGGTTACGTTCATGCAGTAATCGTAGGCATTTTCCAATGCTTTGCCTTCCAGATTAGTCGCAGAGATCAAATGGCACAGGTTGAATGGCGGCATTGGCGACTGCACGGTGAGCACGTTGCCGTATTGCTGGCGGAAACGCTCATTGCGCTCATCCGCATTCATCCAGTAGTCCAGCTCTTTTAAGGCCGCATAACCGTTTTTCATGATGTAGTCGCGTGTGTGCGAGCTGAGACTCTTGTTCGACAGGTTGACGTCAGGCGTGAACAGGTAGCCCAGCGTATTCACCTTGTCTACCCCCGCACTGCCGAAGTCGCGCTCCAAAATGCCTCGTACGATATAGGCGATGTCGAGGAAGCAACCGCTCCCCGTTCCCCCGGACAAACCACTCAAGAGGAAAACAGTCAGCTTTTTGTTCGTGCCCTCGCACAGCATCTTGATCTTTTTCTCAATGGTTTGTACCACCTGCGTGATTTTCGTAAAGAGAAGGAGTCGCCCTGCCTGGCGTACACCCGATGCTCCGCTGATTCCGTCCGTAATTGTCAGCTCTGGCGAGAGCCAATCCGTGATGTACGGCTCCAGAATGCTGCGATTCTGCAACACACCGCCGATCTCAGGGTTGGACAGGAGTACGAACTCCGTCACTGGATCGAGTCCGATGCCCTTGTACTTTTTGTTGCGGTCATGCTCATTCGTTTCAAACGCGATGAATTCAATATTGTCCGGCTTTTCCTTGCGCTTTTTGGAAAGCTGGTCTACCGGCAGCTTGAAGCGTCTGTTCACTTGGTATTTCAGGCGCAAAAGCGCATCAATTCCTGTACCGCCAAGACCGATGACGAGCATCGGGTTATCGATTGTATCTACGCGAATCTTGTCACTGACGATTCCTCCGCCGAGGGATACGTCCAATTGTTGAATGTGTTCTCTCACAACTGCTTTCATAATCGACTCACTCCTAGACGATGTAATCTACATATAAGGACTTGTTCACATTCGTTAACGAAATTTTGATGCGATCGTTTTTCTTCAACTCTTTGCCTTTGCTTGCATCGAGTACACGCCCTGCCTTTTCGATTCGGCAGCTCGAACGGTTTTCGATGATCAGCGTATCGTTTTTCCCTGGTAAAAAGATGACCTTCTCTGTCTCCGCAAACTCAGGAGCGAGCTGCAAGAGCTGGTGGAGCTTCACTTTTCCTTTGAATGCGTTCAGTTTCTTGTACTGCGGATTAGACTTTTCGCCTGTGTCCTCATCCACGATCTCGATGGCGATTTGGCCAGCGAAGCCCTTGTTCGCCTTGCGATAGATCGACAGTGCGTACAAACCTGCACCGATCAACAGGAGGAGAAGCACGGTACCTCCTACTACGGTCATCCATGGAAATGGTTTCGATTCTGCATCAGGATTAGTGGTTGTGTTCGGCTTGTTCGCTCCAGAGCCTGCCGTTTTGGCAGCATCGACAAGGAGTGGCTTCGTCTCCCGGTAAAAGCTGGTGTCTTCTGCCTTGATTTTTATCTCGTACGTATGGTCAACCGGGATTGTGAAGCTGCCTTCGAACCCGCTGCCCGTATTGTTCAGGACGACCTCATTTGTCTTATTATCCGTCTTGTCATTGACGATCAGTGTCGCCTTCATTTGCTTGTACAGATCAGGACTCGCTACCTTCTGTCCGTTTGAAACAAGTGCTGCCTTGATCGGTACGACATCGCCAGCCTTGAAGCTCTTGGATGTGACTGGCTCCATCTCCAATTGCAGATCGTAGTTGAAGATGAGGTTAATATCGATTTTTTCCTTTGGGACACCTTTTACCTGTAGCTTCCAATCTCCCTGCTGTGGCTTGACCAGCTTGATCATCGTGTACGCATTGGATTTCGACAGTCTCACCTGGTTGGAAGGGATTTGTACTTCCTTGCCCGCTGGGTCATACAGCTTCACTTCCACTGCTTTTTGCGACATGATCGAGATGTTGGCTTCCATGACACTGCCATTCGGGATTGGGATCGGAATCTCCTGAGCTTGACCGTTTGCGACGAAGCTTTTAACCGGGACAACCTTTAGCTTCAGGTGATTTGCAAAGATTTCGCTCAAAATTTGCGGGAGCTTGTCCGCTGTACTCGTTTCGAAAAATTTACCATTTGTCTCCGCAGCTATCTGCTGTAGTGTCGTGCGGTTAAGCTGACCGTCTGCATTCAAGCCAATCGTGTAAATCGGATAGCCCTTGTCTTTTGCCTCTTTCACAGCTTGCTGCAGCTCTTGATCAGACTGTGTTTGGGTACGGCTTGATGCTTTGTTCAGATAGTTGTTTCCATCTGCCAGCAGCACGATGATCGGCGCATTGTTTGGATTGCGTCCCGCATCAAGGATTTTTACTGCTTCGGTTACGCCTACTGCAATATCGGTGTAGGCCCCTTTTTGCAGGCTGTCGATGAAGGCTTTGATATCGTTCTTGTCTTCTTCGGAATTAATCTCAAGCAGTGCTTTTTCCCGCTCGATCTTGTCGGTATAGGCGACGACACCAACCTTGTTCGCTTGGATCGACGTCATGTCGACGAACATTTTCATCGCTTCATTGCTGACTTTGTTCTTATCGCTTTGGGTCATGGAGTTGCTGACGTCCACGACCAGGACAGCGTCCATATTGTTTCCGCTTGTTTGCGCAAAGCTCGGATGAGTGACGGAGAGGACACTGACCAAGAGTAGGGCAAGACATGCTACGTATCGACATAACATTCGGAATCGTATTATTTTCATAAGTGCTCCTTTTCTTGTTCGTTACAAAGAATTTGTGAAGTGTTGCAAAGAAAGTAAGACTATGACACTATTACCACTAGATTCAAGAAGTAGTAGACAGATGATAAAAAAGTACTAGAATGATTGCCCCTTACTCGTAATACGATACGACATGATTCTTTGTTACAGATTTCGACAACTTCGTTAGGAGAAATTTTATGTTAACTTACTTTCTGTTGTTTGCGGCTTTTTTGCTGCTAGCGGTCCGATTCCTCAAGCTGCTGCGACTAAAACGGCGCAATCTCTCCAACGCCGAAATCGATCAGCATCTTCATGCCTTACTGAATGAGAAGAGGGATTCACCATGAGAAAACGAATCGGCGTACAATTTCGCAAAACCCGTAAAACCACTCATACGTATGAAAGAATTCAAGCGTGCACGCGATGCCATACGTATCATGTCCTGTGGGAGACACATTGTGAGACCTGCGGGAGAGCCTACACACCGATCCGCCAGGTTTCCCACGCTGTGACGCGCCGCTATGTGCAGACGCGCTTTTTGCTCTTGGGCTTATTCGTCTGTCTTGCTGTCCTTTCTGCGGATACCCTTTTGCAATTAGCTCTCGCAGGAGGTATTGGCTGTGTGTTGTTCGTCTTGTTTTTCATGATGCAGAAAAAATACGGCAGCTATGAAAGAGACGTACAATTTCAACACTTTTTAACGAGGGAAATGGAGACGATCAAGAAGTCACTTCTCCATCATTTAGAGGAAGTGGGCAACGACGTCAAAGAAGGACACCTCAAGGAAGCCTATGAAAAAACGAGAGAGATCGGGCACTTCATCGATTCCGATACGATCAAGATACGCAAGATCATGTTCCTCAATCATTACGTCCTGCGCAAAGACATGGAGCTGGAGCTCGAAACGCTCATCCCGTCTATGTACGACAAGGACTTCATGGAGTATGTGCGCGAAGTCATCAAGGTCCAGCCTTCGCTCGTCAAAAAATCCGTGCTTACCTATGTCAGACGTTATAAAAAGCAAATATTGTTGCTGGAAAACGGGGATCAACTCATCGGTCAGGTGGCAGGTGCAGCGCTCCGCATGAAGTCGTATGTGGATGAATATCAGGATCTGATTATCGAATTTATCGATTTTTTGCCTCGCGAGCGCCTTCTGCGATTGGCAAAAATGGTACAAACCCATAAGAATGAAGGTTGGGAACAACTATATCATTCTACCAAAAACAGGGTGGATACGCATTACGCCTTTGACCCGGATTTCAAAGGCATACTGTGAAGGAGGAGCCTTTTATGCTGCCTATCTCTCCCTATCATAGGTCCCTTTGGGTCCGTAATATTTTTCTCGGACTCTTTGCCTTGGGTTTGATCGCCGTTCTGTTCAAGCTCGGATTCGGATACAAGCAGATTACGTTGTATAAACAAGCAAAGGCGTTTTACGAACAAAAGAACTTGCTGCAAGCCGAGGAAACCTTTTCTCGTGCCCATGATATGGCTGTCCTGTCCTACGGGGATGACGAATGGAATTCTATCATGTTCCTACTGACTTCGATCCGTACTGAGCTGGAGGGGCTTCAACAGCAATCGCTCGCGGCCATTTCGGAAAAGAAGGTCGCAGAAATCGGCGCGGTCTACGAACAATACCAAGCAGTCAAACAGAAATATCAGAATCAAAAGGACGTACCGGGGATGTTTTTCCAGCAATTGTCCGCTCAGATGGGGATGGATAAGAGCTTTTCCGATTATTACTTGAATGCCTTGCAAACAGCGAAGGCTCAGGCACAAGCGAATCTCGAAAAGGAAAAATATCAGGACGAATCTTTCATTGAAATACTCCTTGCCATTCCAGATGAATACTACGGCGGCAAAAAGAAGAAGCAGGCAGAGCTCACGGCCTTGTTCCAGGACTATGAAAAGACGAAGCTACGGAAATTGATCACTTCTGCTCCTTTTGAAGAAGTCATCACCAAAACGGCTACAAGCATACGTCATTACGAAAAACTGGGTATTGAAACAGATTGGTTAGTGGGTCAGTTGGAAAAGTATGCGCTAGCTGAAATCAAGGAGGTCATTCGTTCAAAGGATTTGAGTGCCTTCGTTGACATGGCAGCCGCCTATCGCAAAATCGAGGATGTGCTGTCCAGTGATTCACCTGTCCTCGATTCGATCACCCGCTATCTGGAAGGCAAGCTCAAGCAAGCAGAACAATACATCAAGTCGTTCGAGTTCACCAAAGCACGTGAATTGTACGAACAGTTGAATCCACTCCAGGATACAGCTACACTCCTGTCCGATCTGGAAAAGCTCTGGTTGGAATACGATCCCGCACGCTTATTGCAATTGAGATATCCAGACAGAACGTTCACCGACATACTCTCCGGCACAGATCGCTGGGGAGCAAAGCTTTACGCATTTGGACTCTCTGGGGCAGATCAACGTCTTTACTTCGCAGCGAAAATGCCGAATGACTCGATCCTCTATTTGGATCAGTCGCTCGATGCAGACATGAAATCGGCAAAGGCTAAGATCGACGATACTCTCGGAACTAAAGAAAAGCCTGTGATTATCGTGAGTGCATCCGGCAAGGAGCGTGCTAACGCCTACACGGCACTCTCTCCGAATTTGACAAAAGAGTCACTTGATAAGCGCTTTTCGGTTGAGGCTGATGAACTCAGCGTAGAGGACTCCGAGCATGTGATCATGAAAAATGCGGTAGGCAAAGGGGAAAACGAAATCGCTTTGTTCAAGCTCGAGGACAATGGCTTGGCTTATATGGAAAAGCTGGCTGACTTGGAGGAGGGTTCCGAAGAAACGACCGAGGGAACCGGGTCAGAAGAAGCGCCTTCCCCTGCTGACGGCACAACAGAAGCGACGGATAAAACTCCCCCTGCCACTCAAAAAATCGATGTTTTTGCAGGACCCGGTGAAGAATATGAGAAGATCGGTCAGGTAGCAGCAGATGGTTCCTTCCAAGTCATCGCAGATCTGAATGGCTGGTATCAGATTGTGTTTGATGGAAAAGAAGGCTGGATACGCACTGCCGAATCAACGCCGTAATCTGTTTGCTGAATTAGGAGCTCCCCCTCGCGATCATGGCATACCTTCCTTGATCTGCGTCGGGAGCTTTTCCTCATTTTTCCGCGTTGCGTTAGGTATCAGATTATTCTATAATTTGTTTTTATTTTATAGACAGATAGGAGTGAGAAGAGATGTTTGGAATCATTCATTATGAAGCATTTCTGATGACCGCGATCATGTTGAACCTGATACCCGGCTCAGACACGATGTACATCATCACCCGCAGCATTTCGCAAGGAAAACAGGCAGGTATTCTTTCGGTTCTCGGCATTTTGACAGGCTCACTCATTCACACGCTCTTGGCTGCTTTCGGCTTGTCGCTCATTTTGGCGCAGTCCATCGTGCTTTTTAACATCGTCAAAATATTGGGCGTCGCCTATCTCGTCTATTTGGGCATTCGGATGCTCATGACGAAGGAATCACCAGTTTTTGACGCAGCCGATTCCAAGAAGGTGAAGGGTGAAAAGGTCTATCTGCAAGCGATCCTGACAAGTGTCATGAATCCAAAGGTCGCCCTGTTTTTCATCGCCTTCCTCCCGCAATTTGTTAGCGCGACGGAAGCCGGACCACTCCCTTTCCTTATTCTTGGTCTTACTTTTACCGTTACGGGTGGCATCTGGTGTAGTCTCCTCGCCCTGTTTGCTTCCTTCGCTACACAAAAATTGCGCAATAACCAGAAGTTCTCTGTCATTCTCAACAAGCTGACGGGGATTGTTTTTATCGGGATGGGGTTGAATTTGTTGCGGGCGAAAGCGAATCCTTAGGAGGTTTGTCTATGAAAAAGATTATTTCAGTACTCGCACTCATTCTTTGCTTTGCTTTTTTACCTGTTCAAATGATTGAAGCACATCCAGGCAGAACGGATGCGAATGGTGGGCACACCTGTAGAACAAACTGCGAAAAATGGGGATTACAGTATGGAGAATATCACTATCACAACGGTGGCGGCGGCTCTTCCAACAGCCAAGTGAAAAAATCGGCCCCTCCAAAGCCAGCGGCGCCCCGTACACAACCTAAAATACTACCTTCAAAAACAATTGTTGCTGTAGACAATGCTAACGTTTATTCTGCTCCATCCCTTGACTCTGTCGTTACTGCAACCCTATGGTATGGTTTTGAAATCAAAGCATCCGGTACACAGCCAGAATTTATCGCCATGGATCAAGGTTACGTTTCCAAAACAGTGGTCACCTCTTATACACCAATTACTCCCAAGACCGTTAAAATTCAAGGAGAGAAAGGCTACTTCTTCTCGACCCCTTCCACAGAAAGTCCAGGCAGGGGCTACGCTGTCAGAGATGCACTTGTTCAAGTAGTCGGTGAACGTGGAGATTGGTATTACGGCTCCACCATCGATGGAAATGGGAAGATTTTAGTTGGATTTGTTTCGAAGAGCGTCGCCTATTAACTATAGAAAAAAGACCGAAAAAGCCAGGCAGGAGATTCTTTCTCCTCTGGCTTTTTTCATGTTCAGAAATTGTTTAGGTCGAAAGATTATGATACTTCTAGGCATTTTTTCAAAATTGGAACAGCGGTGAATCTGTTGTTCCCGACTAGCAAGATTTATACAACGAAGAATGACTGGCTGAAAAAAGTTTAGTGTAACTAAAAATTAAGGCAAGGGGGGAAAGATGAATTGAGTTAACGGTGCGAAAAGGGAGTTGAAGAATGTGCGAGTGCTGTTAAGTGCTGGGTTTATCCTGGCAGGCTTATTCCTCCTTTTCTATCCTCAATGGGAAACGGCGGTCTCTGCACAAAAGCAAGAACAGCTCATCGAAGCGTTCGAACAACTGAGCAACGTCAGCGAGCAAATAGAAACGGCTGCATCCGAGGACCCACCAGCTCCTCAGATACAAAAGCCGCTCGCTATGTTGGAAGGTGCCAGAGGCGTGATTCGGATTCCCAAAATTGATCTGGAAATGATGATTTATGAAGGCGCGGACAAGCATGCCTTGAGTAAAGGTGTTGGCCTGATCGAGCCAGAGAAGGAATTCGGTGTGAACAATGTTGGACTGGCAGGTCATCGCGGGATTACTCATGGTAAGCAATTCAATCGTTTGGACGAACTAGCACCTTATGATGAGATTGAGATCAGGACGAAAACGGCAACCTACCAATTCGTTGTCGTGAAAGCCTTTATCGTAGATCGTACACAAATAGAAGTTCTTGAGGATCAAAAGAAGCCATTGATCACCTTGGTCACATGCACCCCTGTTGGAGCAAAAGATCCGAAGGACAGACTGATCGTTCAAGCTGAATGGAAACAAACGACTTCATCTCAGCCCTAACACTTCTTACTGAAAGAAAGAATGAGCTAGTTTGATTACGTACAGGAGGAGCATATGCAAAGGAAATCTTGGGTCGTTGTGGTGGCACTTTTGCTCATCATCCAAAACTTTTTCGGTTTCACGACAACCACGTATGCCCAAACACAAGATGAGGTTGTCGTTGGCAATAGTGGGGAGCCGGGCACGGGCAACCCTACTGATCCGGGCACAGGAACTCCTACCGATCCGGGTACAGGAACTCCTACCGATCCGGGCACGGGCAACCCTACCGATCCGGGTACAGGAACTCCTACCGATCCGGGCACAGGAACTCCTACCGATCCAGGCACAGGAACTCCTACCGATCCGGGCACAG